>JACDEG010000745.1 GCA_013816505.1 Pyrinomonadaceae bacterium
AAGGTTTTAATTGCCTGCGTCGGTGGCTTTCTCGGCGCCGGCAAGACGACGGCGCTCGTCCGTGCCGCGCGAGAATTGATGAGGCGCGGCCTGCGGGTCGGGGTAATCACTAACGATCAAGGGGATGCCCTCGTCGATACGGAGGTCATGCGCGGTTTCGGCCTGCCGACGGAAGAGATTACGGGCGGGTGTTTCTGCTGCAAATTCGACGAGCTCGTTCGCCACGCACAGCGACTTCTCGGACAGGTACAACCGGATGTGATTCTGGCGGAGGCGGTGGGCAGTTGCACCGACTTATCGGCCACCGTATATCAGCCGCTACGCAGGTATTATGCCGATCAATTCGATCTTGCGCCGCTCTCGATTCTTGTTGAGCCGAGTCGGCTGCGCGCCTTCGCCGGTGGCGATGCGGAATTCCCTCAATCGGTCGCTTATCTTTTTCAGAAACAACTGGCGGAGGCCGACCTGGTCATTCTCAACAAGCAGGACACGGTGACGAACGCCGAGCGCGATGAGTTAAACCAGATGCTGCTCGTTCTCCTTGACGGTGTGCCGTTGCACTCGATGAGCGCCGCCACCGGCCAGGGGATCGCGGAGTGGGTGGATGCGCTGCTCGGCACTCGCGGCGCGGGCGGGCGCGTACTGGAGATAGATTACGACACCTATGCCCAAGCCGAAGCGGCGCTCGGCTGGCTTAACGCGACAGTTGACGTGATCGCCATAAACGACTTTTCGCCGAAAGCGTTCGCCGCACGATTGATCAGTGAAATGCAGAGCCGCTGCGTCTTAATGAGCGCCGCCATCGCTCACCTCAAAGTGCTGTTGGTGACGAAGGATGGCTGTGACCGCATCGCGCTTACAAACAATGTGGACGCCCCCCGCTGGAGCGGCGCCGCTGAACTTGCTTTCACGAGTGAAGCGTCACTCGTCATTAACGCGCGGGTGCAAACGCACCCGGAAGAATTAGCGCGGCAGATTGAAGAGTCCATCGCTGCTATCACTGGTGAATTTAAAATCAAGGCGAGCGTGCAGCACCTGGAGTCTTTTAGCCCGCCGCCGCCCCAACCCCGCTTTCGCTTCCCTGAGACTGTTCGATGAAGGGCGCGGATGACCTTTGGGAAGGATCAAATTCGATGTCGAAATCAGTCAAGATAAATCGACGTGAGTTCGTGATTGCCAGCTCCGCGTCTGTCATCGGCGCTGCCGCCACGGCGAAAGGCGAGCAGAAGGCGTTAACCGAAGCGCCCCCACGGGCGTTTCGCTCGCCCGCCGGGTCGATCATCCCGTACTCGCAGAGCGAGCTGTTGCGGCAAGGTCCGCAGCGCACCTTCACTGGAGACCATCTCTCGCAGATCGCTTTTCCCCTCGGCGGCATCGGCACGGGCACGGTGGCGCTCGGAGGGCGGGGGCAGTTGACCGATTGGGAAATCTTCAACCGTCCGGCGAAGCGTCACAATCTGCCTTTCTCGTTCGTCGCGCTGTGGGCCAGAGAGCAGGGCGCGGCGGCGGCCGTGAAGGTTCTGGAAGCGCCGACCAATCCGCCTTACGGCGGGAGTTTCGGCTATGCGAGAGAACACGGACAGGGTTTGCCACATGTCAGGGGCGCGCGTTTTACGGGCGCTTACCCTTTCGCCCGCATCGACTTTGAGGACGCAACGCTGCCCGTCGAAATTTCACTCGAAGCGTTCAACCCTTTCGTCCCGATGAGCGTTGATGATTCGAGCCTGCCCGTCGCCGTCTTTCACTACCGTGTCACGAACCGCAGGAGCAAGCCGGTTGACTCGGCCATCGCTTTCTCGCTCTTTAACGCCGCCGGGTACGACGGTAAAGCGCCCGTCGGTCTGAGGTACGCCAGTCTGGGGCGGAACGTCACGAAACTCCGCCGCGAGAAGTTCGGCCCGAATCTCGAAGCGGTCGGGCTTGACATGACCTCGGAAAAGTACGCCCCTGATGATCCGCGCTACGGCTCCATGTGCCTGCTCACCACGCAAAAGAGTGCGACCGCGAAAACCGAATGGGGACTCGGGAGATGGTTCGACTCGTACACCAACTGGCTGGACGAGTTCACGGCAAAGGGTGGCTTTCAAGGCGCGGATACAAGCAAGCCATCGGAGGACGGCCAATCGCACGTCGCCACCTTAGCCCCGCGCTTGAGGCTCTCGCCGGGAGAGTCTCAGACGATCACCTTCGTGCTCGCGTGGTACTTCCCGGTGGTGGAGAACTACTGGGACAGGGAGCCGGAGGTGAAGGGCGACAGACTGAGTAACTACTACGCCACCCGGTTCTCAAGCGCGTGGGACGTAGGTCGCCACGCGGTAGAAAACTTACCCCGGCTGGAGAGTCTGACGCGCTCGTTCCACCAGGCATTTTTTTCCGGCAGTTTGCCCGCCCACGTTCTCGACGCCATTTCAAGTCAGGTTT
>JACDEG010000746.1 GCA_013816505.1 Pyrinomonadaceae bacterium
GCTTGCGCCGCGCCGCATCTTTCGTCGGCAGCGTCATCCCGGCACTGTCGCGCGCCCGCACGACGAGCGCCCGCAAATCCTCGCGGAGTCGATCTCCGTTGTCATCCAGACGCGGAGCCTGCTCAAGCTGTTCAAGGGCTCCCTCGACCCGTTCCGTATTTCCGTTGAGCGCGTCGGCGAGAGCGTACTGTGCGACGTTCAGCGCCTCGATGTATCGCACCACCGGCGCGACATCCGCCGGTCCAGCAACGCCCGGCACCGTCAACTGGCCCGTCGAATCGTCAAGCGCCGGCGGCGGCGCGCCGAAATGAAGCGCGGTCAGCGCGAAACTGATGACGACCAGCGCGAGCGCCGCGATTTGCAAAGCGTGCCACGCGACGGCGACACGGGGCTGCTGATGCGGACGCTTGTAACCGACGAAGAGGGCGAGCGCCGCGCCGGCGACCAGCCCGCCGAGGTGCGCGGCGTTGTCAATAATCGGAATCGCAAATCCGATGAAGATGTTGATCAGAATCGTCGGCAGCATCCCGGTGCCGAACGCGCGCTTGAAGCCTTCGGGCAACTCCTGCCGGAACTTGATGCCGAATACAAACAGCACGCCAATCAATCCGAACAGCGCGCCCGATGCACCGACCGAGACGCCGTCCTGCGCTTTGAAAAGGAATCGTCCGAGCGCGCCGCTGATGTGCATGTCAGGCTGCACCGACAAATAACTGGCGACCACGCCGGCGACGCCCGTCAGCACCCAGAACACCACGAACCGCGCCGAGCCATAAAGCTTTTCGACGTAAGGCCCGAGGATGAACAACCCATACATGTTCATCAGCAGATGCGCCACGCCGCCGTGCAGGAAGATCGGCGTCACGAACCGCCACCACTCGCCGCCGTTAATCAGGCTGTTGACCTTCGCGCCGTAGGCGACCAGCACGCGTGTGTCCTGTAAAGCGCCCGCCATCGTGGTCAGCAGAAAGACGAAAACATTAGCGATCAGGAAGACGAAGGTGAATGTCGCGGGGCGCGAAAGAACGGCGCGCATGAAGCGCATCGCGCGGACATCGTGAACGGGCGGCTCCGCGGGGTCGCTCGCGACCTGACCACCGAGCACCGGCGCGCCGCACACACCGCAGTTCGCTTCGCCCGCGCCGACGAGCGCGCCACAGTTTCGACAGACGCTCAACCGACCGGCACGGGCGGCATCGCTAATACGATTTTCAGACAAGACCTGTTACCACCTCGACACTTCGCCGGAATGTCACTCGCGCGCCCTCGTAGACGCGCCACCGCCGCTCTTGATTCTTCGACGCTCTCGCGGTACGCCGGCGACACCTGACTTCGCCGCCCCGCCCGTACATTTCAGTAATGATGTTCAGAGAATTTTTAACGCGACGCCGATTCTACAACGGCGCCCGGCACGCTGTCATGGACATTCGACTCTCGGATTGTGACTTTATGACTCTCGACTTCTGCCACTCATCATCACAGTCATCATCATAGCTTGATCTGTGCCTGCGCCTTGATCTCGCGCGGGGCACTGGCGTCCATCACGACCTCGACGGGTGCGCGCCAGACAAGCGTTTTAATTTGGCACGTTCCTGTGTTGTCTTCGCGGCAATAGAAGAGCGTCAGTTGGATACGCAGATTCGCCGCGCCCGCGACACGTGCGTGCAGCGGCAGGCGCAGCGGCAATTGTAAATCTTTCCCGGAGCGCGCGACCGAGCGGGCGTCGCCGTCAAAGGCGAGGCGCTCCGCACCACTCTCGACCGCGATTCGATAGCGTTGCGGCGCTGATTCGTTGAGGTGATAGCCGGCGGGCAGCGCCACGTCCACGACCAGCGTCGCGTCGCTCGCGGCGCGCAAGGATTGCGGCGCGAGCTTGATTTCTTCAGCATTCGGCCCGGCAATGGTTGCCGCCGTGCTTTCGGCTTCGACCATCGTCGCGTCGGGCTTCGCCGGCGGACGCAAGCCACGGATCATCAACGTCGAGGTTTGTTGCGTTTGCAAAACGACGACGCGCACCGCGTGGTTGTTGGTGTCGGCGACGTAGAGTTTGCCATCCGCGATGCTGATGCCGCCCGGCTCGTAGAACGATGACGACGCGCCGTCCGCTTGTCCCGGCTTGCCCGCACCGGCGAAAGTTTTGACGGCGCGACTGTCAGGGTCGAGTTGCTTGATTTTGTGATTGTAAGTGTCGGCGATAAGCAGCGCGCCGTCGTGGAGGGCGACGCCGAGCGGGTGTTGCAAGCGCACGTCGTCGCCGCGCCCGTCGCGGTCGCCAAACTCGAACAGATCGCCGCCGACGAGTGTCCGCACTTTTTTATTCTCGCCGGTCAGATCGATAGCGCGGATGATGTTCGACTCGCTGTCGGCGACATACAGAGTTTTACCGTCGCTCGCGAGTCCTGAAGGCTGCGCGAACC
>JACDEG010000297.1 GCA_013816505.1 Pyrinomonadaceae bacterium
GTCGAGCGCAGCACCGCGCGCCCGTCGAATCCGCGCGAGTACGGAGTCGGCCCCGCGCCCTTTAATTGCAAGTCCCACTTTTCGCCGCGACGGTTGCGCACTTCGCCGAGCAGGATCGCGCGCCCGTCACCGAGTTGCGGGACGTAGCTGCCGAACTGGTGGCCGGCATACAGCATCGCGAGTGGTTCGGCTTTCGGGAAGGGCTTGCTTCCCGAAAAGTATTCCGCGAAGTCGGGCCGTTCAAACTCGCGCGGGTCAAGATCGATCAGCTCGGCAGCCGCCGCGTTGAAACTCACCAGGTATGGGTCGGTCAGCGTCGTCGGCGTCACCCACGAATAAAAAGCTTCAGGCAGCCGCCGCCCGTATGTGTTGTCGAAGTCTAATTCTTCAAGTTTCCGCATAGGTCTAATGATGAGTCGTCTGAACCTGAAAATGATGTCATGAATTCCAGAAGTCGTTCGTCACGATGCGTCGCGCTTCGTCGATGCTGATACGACCGCGCGTGAATTTGCCACCGAGAGTGTCTGCGACATCGCGATCACTGCCGCTGTCACTGCTGTCGTCGTCACCGCCGCCGCTACTGCCGGCTATCATCGGCGTCGCGGCTTGTTCAGGCGTAATCCCGGCGTCCTCCAAAGCCCGCGCCGCGCTGGCGGAAAAACATCGCGCCCGCAGCCAATCATCGACCTCTTCGGCGTCGTCAAAGCCGGCGTCGATCCACCGTTGCGCCGCTTGTTCCGCCGACACGCCTCCTCCGAGTGCCTCCGCGCCGTAACGTTCAACGGCTCCGGCGATTGCGTGGGCGAGCGTTCCCGCTTCAAATGAAAAGTCTGCCACTTTCAATCATCCTTCTGAATTTCAATCTGACGAGACGGCCAACATTGTGCATTCAAAAACGGCGGCAAGTCTATCGACCGGCTCCGCTTTGTCATTCGGCGCGCGATAAATCGAAGTGCATTTCGTCGAACGGTGTGAGCTTTGTTTCAGCCCGTTCCGGTAGTAGCATAATCATTCAAAAGTGACGGGTGACAGGTGACAAGAAGGGACAGCCGGCATCGCACTGCTGCGATCATAACCCACTGCCGGGCCACAACAACGAACCCGTTGTTGAAAGACTACGCCACCCGGCCTGGACATTGATTTTCCTGTCACCTGTCACTGTTGAGGAACTTATGACGCAGACCATCTTCGCCATCGGCGGTCTTTCATCGGAGGTCGGTAAGACCACGTTGATGTGCGATTTGCTCGGCGCGTTTCCCGGCTGGGAAGCGATCAAGGTCACGCGCGGGCATTACCGCTCATGTGGCAAGAGCGCGCACGCCTGCTGCGTCAGTCATCTGTTGAGCGACGCGCCGGTGATTTGCTCCGGGCGTGAACATACTTACGCCGTCGGCAAGGACACCGGGCACTACTGGGACGCCGGGGCAGTCAACGTGCATTGGCTGATTGTCACTGATAGGCAGGTCGAGCAGGGGATCAAACTCGCGCTCGAACGTGTCCGCGCGCCGGGCGTCTTCATCGAGGGCAACAGCTTCCTGCAATTTATCGACGTCGATTACACGATCATGGTGGCGCGCGGCGCCGGTCACGCGCCGGTTAAAGCCTCTGCGCGGCGGGCGCTGGCAAAAACCGACGCGCTTTACATGTTCGACCAGACCCATCAAGGGTCAGGCGCGGGCGATGAGTTTTCCGTGCTGCGTGGCAAGTTGAACGCCGGTGGTCTGCGAGAAGACGTCCCGCTCTACACCGGCGCTCGGTTGTCGCCACTGATCGCGCACCTGCGAACACTCCACGACGCGCACCTCGGATTGCGAATTAAATAACATCCCTGAATTTCACTGCTGAGGACGCGAGACGGCACGGAGAAATCAAACACAGCATCATCAATCAGGTGCAAAGCGGTGTGTCTGCTCAGCGTCCTCGGCGTTCTCGGTGGTGAGATTGTTTTATTTTCAATCCTTAGAGACGAGTACAACCTGACGGGAGAGCGAGCCTAAATCGCGGCCCGCAATTATACAAATGAGTGATCGCATGGATGGGCGCATCTTTCAACTCAACTGCTCGGCGGGCGGCGTCCCGAAACTACCCGTCCGCGCGAGCGTGCTGACCGCCACCGGCCTTGAGTGCGACCGACAGGGGCATCCCAAAATTCACGGCGGGCCGGAGCGTGCGCTCTGCCTCTACCCACTGGAACTGATCCACCGGCTACAGGCCGAGGGCCACCCGATTTACCCCGGCTCAATCGGGGAGAACGTGACCACGAGCGGGCTTGATTGGGCGGCGCTCGCTCCCGGTAGCCGACTCGCCATCGGCGACGAAGTGTTGATTGAAATCACCAATTACACCGCCCCCTGCAAAAACATCGCCCGCTCTTTTATCGATGGGCAATTCAAGCGCGTCGACCAACGACTCCGCCCCGGCGACGCACGCCTCTACGCGCGCGTCTTGCGAACAGGCCGCGTCGAAGTCGGTCAGCCGATCCGCGTGCTCGATGCGAGCGGCGAGGGGGGTTCTGAAGCGTCCAGGTAAACTCGGCGCAGAGTGACCGGCGACAACACGTCGTGTAAAAAAACAAGAGCGGCTGCCGCGGTTCTTTCTTTTCATCTGGCACATACGGCTCTTGTGTGCAAACAAAACGGGCGGCGATGAGCCGCCCGTCCCTTTTGAATTCTTCTGAAGTTGATGCTAGTCGGGCGTCGAACGCTGGACTTCAGCGGCTCTTTGCCCCGCTCAACGTAAAATAATGAAAACGTCGTGGGCAAAGAGGCCGCTGCAAGGACTTGTTTGATTGCGCCTTTAGCAAACCACGCTCGATCTTCCTCGGAGACTCGAAAAAGATTGACCTTTATCCTTCGGCTCGATAACTTCAATTTTTGCCTCTGCTCTTATGTCTTTTTCGGGATTAACTATCAACCTGCCTTTTACAAAACTTTGCTCAATTTATTTGTGGTCAATTTGGTGGGAGAGTCCCGCGTAAACAAAATTCCGCACCATTTCGCGCTCATAAAAATCGTGCGGAAAACCGAGTTCGATGTGACTTACTTCGTCAAGGCGTTTAAGATGTTCCGCGTCGAGTTCGACGTTTAAGCTCGCCAAATTATCTTCAAGCTGCGTGAGCTTGCGCGTTCCGATAATCGGAATAATTGGATTATCGCGGTAACGCAGCCACGCCAAAGCAACTTGCGCTGTCGGTTTTCCGGTTGCTTCCGCCACGACTTTAATCTCGCGGGCAATGCGATTGCCCCGATCTCGGTCGCCCATATGCTGCTGCATTTCCGCGCTGGCGTAACGCGTATCTTTGGCTTCTTCAGATTGATTGAGATACTTCCCAGTCAATACGCCGCCCGCAAGCGGCGACCATGCCGTCACGGTTAAACCCAATTCTTGCGCCATCGGCAGCAGTTCGCGTTCCGGTGTTCGTTCAAGCAACGAGTATTCGATTTGCAAACCAACAAACTGTGTCCAGCCGCGCAGCCCTGCTAAAGTGTTCGCCTGTGCAACCCACCACGCCGGAGCGTCTGAGATGCCGATGTATAAAACTTTGCCCTGTTGGACAAGCGTTTCAAACGAGTGCATTACTTCTTCAACCGGCGTTACTTTGTCCCAGACGTGCATCCAGAGAAGGTCAATGTAATCGGTTTTTAATCGTTTGAGGCTGGCTTCAACAGCTTGCACCATATTTTTGCGCTGGTTACCGCCTGCGTTTGGATCAACTCCCAAACTCATCGCGCTCGTGTATTTGGTTGCCAGCACAATTCGCTCGCGCTCTGCCTGAATAAACTCGCCAAGCATCTTTTCGCTCGACCCATTTGTGTAAATATTTGCCGTATCAATAAAATTTCCGCCCGCTTCAAGAAAAGCGTCAAAAATAACGCGGCTTTCGTTTTTGTCCGCGCCCCAGCCCCAATCATCACCGAAAGTCATCGTGCCAAGACAGATTTCCGATACGCGCAATCCGCTTTTCCCTAATAATTTGTATCTCATAAATTCTTCTTTCCCTTTTTCCTTCCTCAGTTGATTGTTGCGCTAAGTTAACAATAGAGAGCAAACCTAAAGCGCAAGTGCAAAGCGCGATAACAACAATTGCTTTGATTTACAAGATTCTCATCATACCGAACTTCCACAATCATGAGCAATCGAACGCCGGGGATAACCGGCGAGCTAACAACCTTGAGGGCAAAAGACCCCTTGATTGCGAGTCCGATTCATCCCCTTGTTCGGCGTACCACGGGTGTCACTCACCTCAATAAGAGAAATATTCCGGCAGCAGTTGACGACACAGTTCGTTCAGCGCTGGCTGATCGTTGCTATACAACGGCTGATAACTCTCACCTCGATAGCGATTCCACCAATATCCTTCACGGAAGGAATGGAAAAGCTTGGGTGAGCCTAAATGCTGGTAAAGCTCCTCATCCACGACACACTCTAAACTTGGTAGTGGCTCAATCGGGTGAGAGGAGGCTAAGATTGTAGCGATGCAACAAAAGGCGCCGACAAATCTCGTGCATCATCTCTGATTGTGAAAACGAGAGCGTCTGGCGGACCAACCGCGCGCGACGTTGGCGCAAGGTGTTGTGCCACCGCTCGACGTGGGCGGTGAAGCCAGATTCGTGACCCGCCGCCGTGTGTTGTTCGGTGGGGATGACCAACTGGTACGCTTCCCAGAAGTCGCTAAAACAATGACCCGTGCGGTACGCCGCCGGGAGGCGCGCCCACAGTGTTCGACAAGTGGCGGCGCTTCTGTCCCCCATCACATCTGCAACGACTTGACGAGTGGCACCGCACAGAGCGATCCACATCCAGCGCTTGCGCGCTCTGTTCAGCACCGCATGACCACCACTCGTCCAGTTCCAAGTCCGTCGCCAGCGGGTCTGCCGGGTCGGGCGCGCACCGCGTTTCGCTCAACTCCGGGAGCGCGGCAGGTTTCTTTTCAGCCAATCGGCCACGGTATTTCTGGACACACCGAAGGTGCGCGTCAAACCGCGCAAACTGCTGCGCTCGTCAGAGGCGGCGAGAATCGTCGCGCGCTCCGCTTCGGGATAGCCGTGAGGCGGTGGCTGCTCACGATTGCTGCGTCCGCAGTCGTTGCCGTGGTAACGTTGTTTATGGTGGCGTGTCAAACCGTTGCGGACAAGGTTTGCGCTGCCGCAGTGGTAACAGGTTAAGGTGATGTTGACCATTGGCGAGAGCATAGCATCTCTCACCCCGTTGAGCCACTACCCGTCCGACGACTTTTATTGAATCAATTCCGCTTTCGAGGCATTTCGGGCTTGATTTAACCATCGCCACCGAAACTTTTCAGCACACGGGAAGTTTCAAATTTCGCGCCGCTTATAATGTCGCGTCAAATGTGCCGAATGACGAGCTTTTAACCGCTTCGTCGGGAAATTTCGGTCAGGCATTGGCTTTTGCCTGTCGGATTTTAGGCAAAAAATGCACAGTCGTCATGCCCGAAACTTCCGCCAAAATGAAAATTTAGGACTTACGCAGTTCAACAAGGAATCAACAACTTACGTAAACCACGGTTCCGGTAAGTCCTTTGTTTTCAACATAGTCTTTTTCAAGTGCGTAAGTCCTAAATTAATGGCGTGAAATCTTATGGCGCGACGGTTGATTTGATTGACGTCAAAAACATCGGACGTGGTGAAAGAGTTGCGCAACTTGCCGAAGATATGCCGAATGCTTACATCGCCTGCGCCTGCGATGATTTGCTCGTCATCGAAGGCAATGCAAGTTTGGGCGATGAACTTCGCGCGAAAGATTTCGATGTTGTCATTTCGCCAATCGGCGGCGGCGGGCTTGCATCAGGCATCGTTACGGGTTTATCTCGAAACGCCACAAATCAAGCAAAGGTTTTCGGCGCAGAACCATTGCTTGCCAACGACGCGGCGCGTTCACTGCAAGCGGGAAAAATTATCCGCAACGAAAACGAGCCAAACACTATCGCCGACGGCGCGAGAGCGATCAGTTTAGGCATTCTTAATTGGGAAATTCTGGCGCAAGGTTTGACGGAAATTATCGAGGTTTCGGAAGAAAATATAAAAAAAGCCGTGCGATTATATTTTTCTTTGGCAAACTTAAAAGTCGAACCAACGGGTGCATTATCGCTTGGCGCGATTTTGGAAAATATTGAAAAATTTGCGGATAAAAAAATTTGTCTTATAGTCAGCGGCGGAAATGTTGACACGCAAATTTATCGAGAAATTTTAGCTGGTAATTGAACGTCTATGATCATTCGTCAGCAAAAACCACTTTTGCTGTGGTGAAAGTTACCTGCAAAGAGCAAATTTTTGTGATTTTTCTAATCCTTATGAAAAACATTATAGCGGTAGTTTAGTATCTTGAGATTTCGTTACCGCTATGTTCAAGCGAAGCCGCCCAAACGCTTAGTTAAGCCGCATCCGAGCATCCCCCGAAGGGGTGCGCGGACGCGCAGCGCAGCGAGCGCGCGTAAGCGTGTCGGCTTCAACTATTAGTTGGACGAAACCGCGAGCTCACTCAACCGTATGGGTCAGCGACCATGGTTGGTCTTCACCGACCTTCACCTTCACCTTCCAGTTTGCGCCATCCCAACCGCTTCGGCCATGCTTGGTGACACGCTGTCACTACCCCAGCCGGCCAGCATTTCCCTCGCCACTGCGTCGCGGCACGCACTTTCATAACCCCGCCGCAGTGTACTCACCATTTCATCGCTCACCCATCCCCACTCATGCCGCTCGCCGCACCTCCCATGACGGTGGCCCACACCCAGGCGGCAACTCAGCCCGCCGCACCATCTGCCCCAGCCCACATGCCGCACAGCGCTGGAACTTCTCTTCAGGCAGCGGCTCCACTCGCTTTCCGTCATCGCGCGCCGCCGTCATTAACTGCTCGGCGGTGGTGACGGCGGCGAGCAACGCGCGACACCGTGCCAGCTTCACCTGCTTGCGACCGTTGGCGAACAATCCATAATGACGGATGCGCACGAACTCCGCTGGCAACACGTGCTGCATGAAGCGCCGAATGAACTCGCCGGCCGTGAGCCGCATCACCTTCTGCCGCCCCTCACACCGGTAGTCCTTCCAAGTAAAGCTGACCTGCCCGTCACTGATGTCTGTGAGGCGCTGGTTGCTGATCGCCACCCGGTGCGTGTAGCGCCCGATGTAGGAGAGCACTTGATGCGGCCCACCGGACGGTCGCTTCGCATACACCACAAAGGCCTGCCGCCGCAACTCGCGCAGCAACCTGGCGAAGCTCTCGGCGGAAGCCAGCATCGGCAACGCTTGCCCTCCCGGCAACTCACCGCGCGCATAGGCCCGCTCCAATGACGCGCAGTACTTACCGCGAAACACGGCTGACAAGGCTCGGACTGGAAACAAGTACCCACGCCGCGAGCTGATCCAGCGCGTGCCGACTTTGGTCAGCGCACCGCCGGTCACGATGCCATGGACGTGGGGGTGTTCGACCAGGGTCTGCCCCCACGTGTGCAGCACCGCCGTGATGCCCAGTGTTCCCTGCCAGCGCCGCTCACCAAACTCTAAGAGCGTCTCCGACATGGCGCGAAACAACAGATGGTAGATCACCGCCTGATGGTACCGGGCCAATGGAATCAGTTGATCGGGCAGCGTGAAGACGACATGAAAGTACTCGATGGGCAGCAGTTCAGCTTCGCGCGCCGCGACCCACTGGCGGCGGGCTGTTGCCTGGCACTTCGGGCATTGTCGATCACGACATGAGT
>JACDEG010000747.1 GCA_013816505.1 Pyrinomonadaceae bacterium
TCTCCATTGAGAAACGGTTTGGCGGCTGACCTGTAGCGTCTCGGCAACGGTAGATAAAGTCTTGCCGCGATTGAGTTCCAAGAGGGCAGTTGCACGCCGGAAAACTCTGGCAGATGATTGGCCTTTTGAAACGACAGTCATTAGAAAGTTGTGGTCGGGTTCGCTTAATTTAAGATGCTCTTTTTGCATGTTGCTATGATACATGCAAACGGTAGATTACTTGATTTCCAATGTATTAAGCACATCGGAAAAAGTATTTCGGCATAAAGAAATCATTTGTGCCATTGATATACGGAGAAATTGATTTCGATAATGCCGGATAACATTTTCCTACCTGCTTATAGTTTCTCCGCGTTCAGCGTCGCAGACCCCACCCGGTACGTCTCAACGAGTGCTGCGATCTCTTTCTTGGCTGTTTCCATAGATGCCATACCTTTTTCCCTTCATGTTACTTGGAAAACTTCTAGTGCATCGTCGAACGATACCAACGATAGCGCGTGAGTAGCTGATAACCCATGCGCCGGTAAAGAGGTTCGCCGGCGACTGATGCTTGCAGAATCGCAGCGCCGGCGCCCAGGTCGAAGCCTGCGTTGGTCGCCGCGCGAGTGGCGGGTTCACCCAGTCCCCGCCCCCGCGCTTCCGGGACAGTGCCGACGAAGTAGATTCCGGCGACCTTGGCCGCTATCAATGTCATGGCGGCAGCAACAGGAACGTTGTTGTGATGGACGATGAACGCTGCAACCTGCGGAGCGACTAAACTCTCTGTCTCGCCAAACACGGCGCGCGCCACTTCGTTCGTCATGCCGAAAGCAGCAACCATGACTTGCGCGTAATCCGCCACGTCCTCCGCGCTCACTACACTGCGAAGCTCAATGTCAGCGGATGGCGATACTTGATCGAGGCGGCGTTGAAGAGCCATACATGGGATTCCCGGTTCCCGATCCACCGTGAATCCCGCATCGCGTAGCGCCTGCTCTAAGTCGTCGTCCCGCTCGTCGCGCACCCAGACCATGAAGTCTCGCTTCAAAGGCTGAAAGAAGCGCCGCGCTCGATCAAGAATCTTCACGGCATCTGTTTCATCATTCACTCTCAATACGCCGTTGAGGTGTCCATTTGCGGCTGGGCATCCGATGGTGAACAGCAACACTCCATCTTGTTCTTGAAGCAGACCATTCGGCGCCATTTTCATCCGATGGCGAATCATCGCCGCAAGATTGAGATCAGCGAGTTGTATCAGCTCGCGCTGGTCATTAGGTGACATCATGGCGACTCCGCTCCGTCTCCTTCACTACGTTTCTGACCGGCTCGTACACGCTAACGTGGCCTTCGCAACATTGGGAAGATGGGTGGAGACGAGCCAACTTGAATTGTGCCAAGCACCTCGAACCCGTGCCGTTTATATAGCGGGATGTTGCGTGGATTTGAGGATTCGAGATACGCAGGCTGGTTCTCCCGATCACACGGGATCAACGCATACTCCATTAACGCCGAGCCATAACCATTGCCCTGTCGGGCTGGATCAACACCAATGAACGGCAAATACCAATGAGGTTCAGTGGGATGATAGCTACCCATTTGCTCGAATATGGAGAATACCTCCGCCTGCTTTCGCTCGGAAACTGTTCGCTGGGCTTGTGCGATCAGCTCATCTTTCGGGGGGTGGACATCAGGCGGAAGCCAAAGTGCCGCCCCTGAGAAGCCATCAACGTAATAGGCGGTACCGTGTTCAAATGCTTTTCCCCCTAATGCTCCGACCAGATCGGGGAAATATCTGAGGTACTCATGTGGGTCGGAGTATGCCCAACGCGCCATTGGGTCTGCGGTAAATGCCAGTACAACGGTAGCAATTGTGTGATCTTGATCGGATGCCGTTGCGGTCTTGATCGGTATTGTCATCATAGTGTTCCTCCAAATGCGGGGGTATTCAATGTAGCCAGTCGAGTCAGGCGATGTCGGATTCAATCGAGGATGGACACCCGGAATATCTGGCTTGAGCGCGGTTCACTTTTTGTTCGTGCCGGTCAAAGCAGTAGTCACGCCCAGACCGAGGTACACGCTTCCGGCGAAGTAGCGTTGCGCTCGTAAAAACTTGCGATTTCCCCGCAGCACATTGCCGATACCACCGGCTAACAGCGAGTACACCGAGCCGCTCGTAAATCCCAGCATCACGACTATCGCCCCGAAGCATAAAATCTGCGTCGCCACCGCACCGCGCTCCGCGTCAACGAACTGCGGCAGAAACGCGAAAAAGAAGATCGCGGTCTTCGGATTCAGGACGTTCACGACCACGGCTTGCGAAAACGCGCGACGCAAACTCTTCTCTTCGATGGTCTCCGCTGCGGCGACTTTCTCTTGCGTCAGCAAAGTCCTGATGCCGAGATAAATAAGGTACGCCGCACCCGCA
>JACDEG010000298.1 GCA_013816505.1 Pyrinomonadaceae bacterium
ATTGACGAGTCGCCGCCCCTTCCGCTTGATTTGTGATGAAGCGCCGTTTACTCGTATGACTTCTGCGCCGGGTTCCGCCCGCGGAGCGCGGCGGCGGCGAGTTCGCGAGCGCGCGGCAGCACGTCGACGGCCTTTGCCATCTGCGGGTCGTCGAGGATGAAGACCCGTGACGCCATCGTGGCGCCATAGGCGGCCATCACGATGTCGTAGCGTATCTGGCGCTGGATGTACTCGCGCTGGCGGTCAAGCTGCGCCGCCGTGATCGACTTGAAGTCCTTGTTGCTGGCGACAAAGTCCTTGAAGGCCTTGAACACCTTGTCATCAACCGGGTAATCGGTCGGCGTCAACTCGCGAGTGAAATCAATCGGGCGCTGCACCTTGTAAGTGTCGATGCCCGCGACGCGACCGTTAACGAGGTCGCGGACAAAGGCGAAGATCGGGTCCATCAAACGCTGCTGCGGCGGGGTAATCATACGCGGCTTGACCGCCTCGTCGGGCGCGATGCCGCCGCCGCCGTAAACCGCGCGCCCCGTGTCGGTGCGGCTCTCCGGCCCGGTCTGCGTCTGGGTCTGAGTCGCACCCTTCTTCTCTTCCTCCTCCTCCTTGCCGGCGACGCCCTGCCCGCGTGTGTAGTAATCGTAGAGGCTGCTGTTCGAGTAGTCGCGCTGGATCAGCCGGCCCGAAGGCGTGTAGTACTTGGTGGTCGTCAGCGTCAACGCGCTGCCATACTCAAGCGGCATGATGCTCTGTACCAATCCTTTGCCGAACGTCGTCTCGCCAACGATCAAGGCGCGGTCATGATCCTGTAGCGCACCTGCGACGATCTCCGAAGCCGACGCCGTATTGCGATTGACCAGCACGACCAGCGGCGAAGAGTCGGGCGAGCCGCTGTTCTTCGCTTCGTAAACGCGGTCGCCGCCACCGCGCGTGCCGCGTCCCTTCTGCGACAGCACGACCTGCCCGCGCTGCAGGAACTGGCTCGACACCTTCACCGCTTGGTCGAGCAACCCGCCGCCGTTGTTGCGCAAATCGAGAATCAGCGATGTCATGCCTTTGGCCTGTAACTCTTCGAGCTTGTTCTGGAACTCTTCAGCCGTGGTGTAGTTGAACTGGCGCTGCATGTCGATGTAACCGACGCCGGGGCGGATCATGTAAGCGTCGGGCACCGTCGGTGAACCAACCGCGTCGCGCACAATTTCGACGGTCTCGCGGTTGTTGTTCGCGGCGCGCTCAACTACGATCTTCACCGTCGAGCCGCGCGGGCCCCGCAGACGGTCGCGCACCTCGTCGGAGGACTTACCCTGCGCCGATTGCCCGTCGACCTCGATGATGCGGTCGCCGTAGCGCAGACCGGCTTTGTGGGCCGGTGTATTCTCGAAGGTCGCCAGGATGAAAGTATCCATGCGTTCGCCGGTGCGCCGCGTGCTGATCGTCGCGCCGATGCCGTAATACTCCGAACGCCAGTCGGTGCGCATCTCCTCGAACTCTTTCGCATCGTAAAAATTCGAGTGCGGATCGAGCGAACGCAGCATGCCGACAATCGCTGACTTGAATGCGTTGTTGTATTCGAGCTTGTTGCCGTCTACATAATTTTCCTGTATGACGGTCAAAGCTTCGGCAAAATCCTGCTCGACGGTTTCAAGACCACCGGACTTTGATCGCTCGCGCCGCACGGAGGCGCGCCCCGCCGACGGTGTATCAACGGCCACAGGCCCAGGAGGCACCGGCAGTTCTTTATTTTTGGAATCCTGTTGAGCGAGAACAAACGAAGGGACTAAGAGTGCGAAGGTAAGAAGCGTGATGAGCGCGGACGAGAATCTTTTCTTCACGTGGAAAACCTCTGTTAAGACCGATTTTTATTGCCAAAGACAGGTCAGCCTCGCCGATGCGGGCATGGCCTGCCTCGAAGACGACTGCCGGGAGCAGGTTAATGCAGTGTAATTGATGAGGGCGGCGGCGGCAAGGTTGTTCTTCGGCCCCGGACGCCGGATTTTTATGACCGCCGCCGTGCTCCTCTCAATCAAACCAATTTTTCACTTCGCAGGCGCGTTCCTGCGTTTACTACTCCTGACAAGCCACTTTCAAAGTCATGAATAAAAAGACTCCTACCAAGGCCAAATCACCCGTCAAGCGCCGGCGCCCTTCCGTCAATAACACACCCGCCGGTAACACCACGGCGCGGGGCGCATCGAGACGGCCAAGCGACCGCGACTCGTTTGAAGAGCAGTTGCGCGCCGCGATCAGCACGGTCGATGCGGCCTACGCGCTGACGACGCCGCTACTCCGCTCGCTCGAAAATCTGTTACGACTGGCGGCGCGGACGATTAACTCCGGGGAGGCGTCGGTGCTGGTGCGTGACGGCGACAGCGGCGGGCTGAAGTTTCTGGTCGCCATCGGGGCGGTCGCGCACCGACTGATCGGCGTGCGGATTCCGCCGGGCAGAGGTATCGCCGGGTTTGTCTTCGCCAGCGGTCAGCCGATGGCCGTCGCTGACGCGAAGCGCGAAAGCACTTTTTACGCCGAGATCGACCGCGCCACCGGCTACTCGACCGAGACTATTCTGGCGACACCGCTGCAACTAAACGGCGAGACGGTCGGCGTGCTCGAATTCGTCAACCGGCGCGGCCAACCACCCTACGAACCGTTCGCGCCGCACGAGATGGACTGGGCGGCGCGCTTCGCCGACGCCATCGCCGCGCTGGTCGACGCGCACGAGGCGACCAGGTTAATCGAGACGCTGTTTACGCGCGCTTTAGAGACCGCCGCCGACGCGGAGGATGGCGGCAAGGTTAGTAAGAGCGCGGGCAAGACGCGCCGCGCCAGTCAGCGTCAAAGCAGTCAGGATCGCGGCGCCGCATTGCAGCGTTGGTTGAAGACGGTGCAGGCCGCGCCGGATCATCGCGAATTGGTCTCGCTCGCGCTGACGCTGCACGAAGTTGCCAGCCGCGGCGAGGCGGAGCGGACGATGTGTCGCGAAATGCTGGAGTCGCTCGCGCGCTGGACGGGGCGACGCCGCACGACCGGCTCAGGCGCTGACTTCCTTTTTTAACTGAGTCGTCGAGGGAGAGCGCGAATGGCACGATCCGGTACGGGCGGTAAGACTGGCGGTAAAGTGGCGGGCAATAAATTGCGAGACTTGTGGCGGGCGGTGACGCCTGAGAAAGTGTGGCAGGGACGCACCGGGCGCGGGGTCAGCGTCGCGCTCATCGACAGCGGCATCGACGCCAGTCACCCGGCGCTGCGTGGTTGCGTCAAGGATGCGGTCGAGGCTTCGCGCGAGGGCGGTCGCATCTTCTTCCACCCTTCGACATCGGGCGACACGGCGGGCCACGGCACGGCATGCGCCGGGATCATCGCGCGCATCGCGCCCGAAGCCTCGCTTCACAGTATTAAGGTCCTCGGCCCAAACGCTTCCGGCTCCGGCGAGATGTTTCTCGCCGGACTAGACTATGCGATCAAGCATCGCATCCGTGTCATCAACCTCTCGCTTGGCACGACCAAGCCGGAGTTGTCAGCACCGTTGCGCGACCTGCTCGACCGCGCCTATCACGCCGGGTGCATCGTGGTCGCGGCGGCCAACAACCTGCCGCAGCCGAGTTTCCCTTCGATCTTCTCTTCGTCGCTGGTCTCCGTCTGCAAAGAGCATTACGGCGACCCCTTCTACTTCACCTATCGCTACGGCGAAGTAATCGAACTGTGCGCGTCCGGCGTGCAGGTCACGACGACGTGGCCGGGCGGCGGCTACCGTCAACTCACCGGCAATAGCTTCGCCTGCCCGCATATCACCGGCATCATCGCGCTGCTGATCGAAGCCTACCCCGACCTGACTCCCTTCGAGGTCAAGACCATTCTCTATACCATTGCACGCCGCAACGAAGAACGAAATGCAGAACGCAGAACGCAGAACGCAAAAGACAGAAGGCAGTAGTCGGTACAGCGCCCCACCGCTTTTCTTTCACTGCTCACTGCTCACTGTTTACTGCTTTCCGCCTTCTTCCCCGTGAGCCACGATTCGCGCAACGCTTTCTGCTCGGCGGTGGCTTTTGGGTCTTCGGTAATTTCGTAAGTCGCAGCGCGGCGACCCGTCATCGTCATCGAAACTTCGAGCAGACGGTCGCCGCGGAAAATCGTCAACGGCACGCGCTCGCCTTCTTTGAAGCGTTCCAGTTGGAGCGGCAGCGTCGCCTGGGTTGCCCGCTCACCGTTGATCGCCAACAGCATGTCGCCGGGCGCAAGCACGTTATTGGCCGGACCATCCGCGTCGACGCCGGAGACGGTCAGCAGACTCGGGTCACGGTTGACTAACGCGCCGGGCCGCATCGGACCATCACCGGCGAAGGTGATTCCGTGGTCGCGCGTCGCGGCATCTTTGCGCTCAAGCTTGAGCCCCGCGTAACCGAGCGCGCGTTCGTAAGGCAACTCCTCCGTGCCGCTGACGTAGCGTGTGAAGAACTCGCCGAAGTCGGAGCCGGCAATGGTCTCGACGGCTTTGCGGAATCCACCCACCGGCCACCCGGCTTTCGGCAGCGCGTAGTTATCGTTGAGATGGCGGAACACATCGTCGAGCGTGCGCGCGTTTCCGGTGCGCTGACGCATCTCCAGGTCGAGCAGCATTCCGATCAACTGGCCTTTGTTGTAATAGCTGAACGAACTGTTGCGCGAGTTGTCGTTGGAGAACCATGTATTGACGCTCGACTCTTCGACGGTCAGGATGCGACGCCCCGGTAAGCCCTGAAGTGTCTGAACCTCGCTCGCCAGCGCGGTGTAGAAACGCGCCGGCGTCCACAAACCGGCGCGTCTGATGTGCAGGTCGCCGTAGTAGCTCGTCATCCCCTCCGAAACGTAGAGGTCGGTTGTTGGCACCTGGCGCGTGTAGTCAAACGGGCCGAGCGCTTCGGGCCGAAACCTTTTAACGTTCCACAGGTGAAAGAATTCGTGCGACGTCACGCCACGAAAGCTGTCCCACCCCTGGTCAGTGGCGCCGCCGTATTTGCGTAGACCGATGGTCGTCGAGTTGAGATGTTCGAGTCCGCCGCCGCCGTTCGGCGACATGTGAAAAATGAAGACGTAGCGCTTGAACGGAGCGGCGCCCATCATCTCGATTTGCGAGCGAACCATCGCTTCAACCTCTTTTTGAAAGCGCGTCAGGTCGTAGTTGTGGCTGCCCCAAATGGCGATTTCATACGGCACGTTCTGATGATCGAAGCGCAACACGTTCTGCGTGCCGATCTCGGTCGGGCAGTCGGCGAAGGTGTCATAGTCGGGGGCGGTGAACGTGTCGGGGCGACCGGCGACCGATTCGAGTCCGGTTGAGATCGTCTTCCAACCTCGCGGCTTGTTGATCGTCAGCGTGATGGGCCGGTCTTTCGCGCCGACGACATAAGGGAACAACAGGGTGCCGTTGAAGTAGCCGTGCGTGTCGTCGAGGTGGATCCCGGCGACGCTCAGCGCATCGGCGTAAACTTTGTACGAGACGCGCAAGGCGGAATTACCGCTCGTCTCGACGCGCCACGTGTTGGTCTGCGTCTTCGCAGCGGGAAGCGTCTGGCCGGCGGTCGTCCCGGCGCGGAACTCCTGCACGTTGCGCGCGGCATCCACGACGCGGTACGCGCCCGGTATCCACACCGGGAACTGCACGTCGAGTTGCGGCGCAGTGACGTTCGCGATTGTCATCGTCACCTCAAACAGGTGCGTCGTCGGGCGCGACATGCCGAGTTCGTACGAGACGGTAAGGTTCGTCGTGGCGACGGCGCGGGGTGTTTGCGCGGCGGCGACGGCACCGGTCATCGCGGGCGAACTAACGTTGAGCAGCGCGACATAAAGCAGCAGCGCCAGCGCGGCCGGGCGGCGCGCCCGTGAAGTAGTCGTCTTCATATGCGTTAGATTCTCCAGATGGAAACAGGCTTTACGTGTCAGTGAAATTGGGTGATTAAAGGCACGGTCCTCCACCACGAGGGAGGCAACCCGGTCTCGGTTATTGATTCGGCGACGGTTGCGAATTAGGGGGAAGCGAACGATTTTATATCACGTGGCGCGACTACCGCCCAAATATCGCTGTCGTCACGAACGTTATCGTTGACGCGCCCGCCCCGAATGGTTGCGCGCGGCGACTCGCGCCTTGACGCTGGTTTCGACGCATCCGTAGAATGGACACGACCTTTCAACCGACAAGTTATAGTGCTCGGCCCCGCTTGAGAACATTGTCATAAAGCTGTGAGGGGTCGCAGACTTGAAGGCCGGGTAGCCGAAGAATTTGAGTGCATGAGTAATTCTTGTGGAGGAGATTTGAGTGCATGAGTAACCCCTATGATTCGCGGCACGACGCCAACCATCCGCCTGAGCCGATTGACGACTTGATGCTGTCCGACGCCGAAGACCCTCGGCACAGTTCCGAGCGCATGTCATCTTCGGTGCGCGACATTGCCGCGCGCATTCCCGAATCGCTCAGTTCCATCGGGCGCGACATCAGCCGCACCATTGAACGCGCCATCTCTGCCAAGGATGATTATGTCGTCGCCGTGAAGGTGTCGCACGAGGCGCAGGATAAGCTCGATCAACTGGTGCAGGCCGGGGTCTTTCGTAGCCGCGCCGAGGCCGCCGCTTTCCTCATCGACGAGGGAATCAAGTCGCAGACCGCACTCTTCGACCGCGTCGCGCAGAAACTCTCCGAGATCGAGCGCCTACGCGCCGAACTGCGGGGAATGATTGGTGAAGGATAACGAATAAAGGGATTATCAAGAGGCGGTTCTCCCCTCATCCGTCGCCTCTCCGCTTTCACTCCAACCAAATGAAGGGCATCTAACTTGTCGTCCACACTGGCGCTACCGCGCATCCCGATTGAACAATTCACGCTCGCCAACGGCCTGCGCGTCGTGCTGAGCGAAGACCATTCCGCGCCGGTCGTTTCGGTGGCGGTCTACTACGACGTCGGCTCGCGCAACGAGCGCGTCGGGCGCACAGGTTTCGCGCACCTCTTCGAGCACATGATGTTCCAAGGCTCGGAGAACGTGCCGAAGGCGGCGCACTTTCAGTACATCTTTAATGCCGGCGGAACGATGAACGGGACGACTTCAAGCGAGCGCACCAACTATTTCGAGACGCTGCCCGCCAATCAGTTGCCTCTCGCGCTGTGGCTTGAGAGCGACCGGATGCGCTCGTTGAAAGTGACGCAGGAAAATCTCGACAACCAGCGCGACGCGGTCAAAGAAGAGAAGCGGCTGAACTACGACAACCGCCCGTACTCGAATGCGTTCCTGCGCTTAAACGAGATGGTTTACCAAAACCCGGCGAACGCGCACTCGACCATCGGCTCGATGGAAGACCTCGACGCGGCGACGATTGATGATATACGCGAGTTCTTCCGCATCTACTATGCGCCGAACAACGCTGTGCTGACTCTCGTCGGCGACTTCGACCCGGAAGAAGCGCGCGTGCTGATTGAGAAGTATTTTGCGACGATCCCGCGCCAGCCGGCGCCGTCCAGTGTCGATGTGGGCGAGCCGGTGGAAGTCGCCGCGCGGCGTGAACTTTACCGTGACCGCTTCGCGCAACTGCCGGCGTTGATGATCGGGTGGAAGGCACCCGCGCGCCGCCACGAAGACATTTACGCGCTGTCTCTGGCGAGCGACCTACTGGTGGAAGGTGACAGTTCGCGCCTCTATCAGAAATTGGTCAAGGGCGACGAATCGG
>JACDEG010000007.1 GCA_013816505.1 Pyrinomonadaceae bacterium
GGCCGGCGTGCTCGACGCAGCGGGCATCGCAGCGGAGCAACAAGGCGCGGCGCTCGTCTCGATAGACAAGCTGGACAAGATCGGGCGCGAGGGCGTGACGAAGGAGTTTGCGGAGCGCGGCATCGCAGCGGTGAGCGGCGCGCGACTGCTGACATTCTTTGAGGACCTGGCGGCGCTTGAACGAGCGGCGCAACTCATCGAAGTTGAAGATGGAAACAAAACACCAGCCGACGCTTTGAACGCGGCGGTGATCGGGCGTCTGGTCGAGTTCATCGGCGATCATGAATCGGGCGCGCTCGGCATTGACGAGTTGCGCTCAATCGTCAGACTCTCGGCGGCGTACGGCGCGGACGCGAAGATCAAGATCGATCCGAGCCTCGCTCGCGGACTGTCATATTACACCGGCGCGATTATGGAGATCAGCGTGCCCGACCTCGCGGGGAGTCTCGGTGGCGGCGGACGCTACGATAATCTCGTCGGCATGTTCTCCGGCAAGGATGTGCCGGCGTGCGGCTTCTCGCTCGGACTCGAACGCATCATTGTCGTGATGACCGAGCGCGAAATGTTTCCGCCCACGGTGAGCGGCGCGGCGGCGGAAGTGTTGGTCACAATCTGGAATGAAGAGAGTATTGAAGACTCCCTTGCGCTGGCGGGCGAATTTCGTCGTCAGGGCTTGCGCGTCGACCTCTACCCCGAAGCCGACAAGCTCGGCAAGCAGTTCAAGTACGCCTCGTCACGCGGCATCGAGTTCGTCGCGGTCGTCGGCGAAGATGAGCGCGGGAGCGGGCGGGTCGCGTTGAAGAATATGAGAGAGGGCACGCAAGTGACTGTCGCGCGGGATGGTGTGATGGAGGTTGTGCGGCGGCGTTGAAGTTAGGGAAACTTAAAGATTGCTGAGTGGGAAGGAATTGGATGCGATGGTGAGTGTATACGCAGCATAAGATTTAACACAGAGGCACAGAGGTGGGGACACAGAGGACACGGAGAGAAGTGCGTTGAGAGACGTGTGCTGTGTTCTGTGTGCTGTATTCTTTCCTCTGTGCCCTCCGTGTCTCTGTGTTAAAAAACCATCGCCCTCAACACGCGGGTTAACTGGAAAAGATAATTTTCGTAGAGTGAGAAACACAAAACACAATGCTCGACAATTTTGGAGAATTAAAACGCACGCACTCCTGCGGCGCGTTGCGCGGTGAACACGTCGGACAGTCGGTGACGCTGATGGGCTGGGTGGCACGTCGGCGCGACTTTGGCCCGCTGACCTTCTTCGATCTGCGTGACCGTGACGGCATCACGCAGGGCGTCTTTAACGAAGAGACCGCGCCCGCCGCGCACGCCAGGGCGAAGGAAGTGCGCGGCGAATATGTCATCGCCGTGACGGGCGAAGTCGTCGAGCGCGACGCGGCGCAGCGTAACCCGAAGATCGCGACCGGCGACGTGGAGGTGCAGGCGCGCGAGATTCTCATCCTGAATGACGCGCGCACGCCGCCATTTCAGTTTGAAGTCACGTCGTCGGATGGTCTGGCGAGCGAAGACCTGCGTTTGAAGTATCGCTACCTTGATCTGCGCCGTCCGCAACTGCAAGCCAACCTGCGCCTGCGTCACCGCGCGGTCGCGGAAATCCGGCGCTTCATGGACGAGCAGACTTTCACCGAGATCGAGACGCCGATTCTCATTAAGTCAACGCCCGAAGGCGCGCGCGACTACGTTGTACCGTCGCGCCTGCATCACGGAAAGTTTTACGCGCTGCCACAGTCGCCGCAACTCTTCAAACAGTTGTGCATGATCGCCGGCCTCGACAAGTACTATCAAATCGCGCGCTGCTTCCGCGACGAAGACTTGCGCGCCGACCGCCAGCCGGAGTTTACGCAACTCGACTTGGAAATGAGTTTCGCCACGCCCGAACAGGTCTACGCTCTGCTCGAAGGATTGCTGGCGCGCGTCTTCAAATTGATCGGCGTCGAACTGCCGCTGCCGTTCCCGCGCCTCACCTATGCCGAGGCGATGCGGCGTTACGGCAGCGACAAGCCCGACCTTCGTTTCGAAATGGAACTGCAAGACCTGGCATCGGCAGTTGAAGGAACAGACTTCGCGCCGTTCGCTGCCGCGCTCGCGTCGGGCGGCGAGGTGAAAGGCATCACAGTGCGCGGCGGCGGTGCGGCGCTGTCACGGAAGGCGCTCGACGAGTTGCAGGAGCACGCGAAGCGTTACGGAGCAGGCGCGCTGGCGTGGATCAAACTCGGTGACGAAGCGACGTCATCGCTTCTGAAAGCGCTCGGCGAAGACGCGGTGAAGCGCGTCGCGCAGGCCGCCGGGGCGGAAAATGGCGATGCCGTATTGATCGTCGCCGGTAAATCGAAGACGGTCGCGGCAAGCCTCGGCGCACTGCGGAATGAAGTCGCGCGGCGCGAGAAGTTGATCCCGGCGAATACGTACGCGCCGCTGTGGGTGACGGAGTTTCCGATGTTCGAGTTCAACGACGAGGACGGGCGCTACTACCCGATGCATCACCCCTTTACGTCGCCGCTTGACGAAGATTTGCCACTCTTTGAGCGCGCTGTCGAGGGCGGCGAAACAGAACTCCTCAAAGGCATGCGCGCGAAAGCCTATGATGCGGTGATGAATGGCAGCGAGATCGGCGGCGGCTCGATCCGTATTCACCGGCGCGACGTGCAGCGTCTGGTGTTCAAAGCGCTCGGGATGACCGAAGAGAAGGCGCGCGAGCGGTTCGGGTTCTTTCTCGATGCGCTCGAATACGGCACGCCACCGCACGGCGGAATCGCGTTCGGCATTGAGCGGCTGGTGATGCTTTTGGCCGGCACCGAGAATATTCGCGACGTCATGGCCTTCCCGAAAACCGCGTCGGCGGCTGACCTGATGATCGACGCGCCCGGCGCGATTGACCCGCAGCAATTGGACGAATTGCACATCGGGATCGCGAAGCAGTAACCACCCGTCGGACAGCGGCGCGGGCACGAAAGGACACGCCACATCATCACGCTTCAGCGCGCACAGGTCGAAGAGATGTTCGCGCACGCGCGCGAGGCACGACCGGCGGAATGCTGCGGACTGGTTGGCGGGCGCGGGCGCGACGCGCAAACGATCTATCGTCTGCGTAATGTGGCGCGTGATACGCTGGTCGCGTACGAGGCCGCGCCGGAAGGTTTATTCGCAGCGCAGCGATTGATGCGCGAGCGCAGCGAGCAACTGCTCGCGATTTACCATTCGCATCCGCGCGCAGCCGAACCCATTCCCTCGGAGACGGACGTGCGGCTCGCTTTCTACCCGGCGGCGGTCTATTTAATCGTCGGCCTCGACGAAGGCGGGAACGGGGTGTTGCGCGCGTTCCGCATCTCGGAGCGAGAGAGCCGCTGGGAACCCTCCGCGTACCATATCGTCGAAGGATGAAATGGCCCGAAACCATCGCGCCGCGGGTTTCGTAAAGATACTCAAATGATCGAAGAGAAGAGAAGCAAATATGATACCGACCCGCTCGACCCGGAGTTCGTGCGGCGCACCGAAGAGATGGGCGGGGCAACCCGGACGGTCGCGCGTGACGGAGATGCGCCGCGGCCCGGAATCAGCGAAGAGCCGACGCGCCGCTTCGAGGGGCCGCCGACCTCTTACCCGTCCGTTTTTGTGCCACCGACCCACCAGCAGCCCCCGACCGTGAACCACTCAACCTTTGGCGCGTCCGCTACGCCGCAGGTCCAGCCCGCGATCCCCCACTTAAATGAGCGACGCCCCTCGTCGCGCCACGTGACGAAACTGGGCGTGCCGGAAAACTTAGCGCTGATCGCGCCATACGCCCCATTCTATATCGGTATCGTCGCGGCGTTGATCGAGTTGGTGGTGGTGCCGCGCCACGAAGCCCGCGTCCGATTCCACGCGGCGCAGGGGATGGCCCTTCAATTGGCGATGATCGCCGTCACCTTCCTGTTCAAAATCCTCGGCATGATTACCGGCACCGGTTTCGGCGGCGGCCTGTTCTGGCTGGCTTCGACCATCTTCCTGATCGTCTCGATGGTCCGCGTGTGGCGGGGCGAGCGTCACCACATCGCACCGCTCGACGAATTGACCAATCGCCTCAATCAACAGATAGCGCCACGCCAATAAGTATGCGTCACTCATCGCTTCGATGCTGATCCTACGGTCATCTTTCTCCGGCCCAAACTCGTCGCCGTTTATCAGTGAGCAAAAGTCGAACGGCCTTTATCGCAACCCAACCAGCCGGATCAAACACGGTGGCACTGTGCTTGCTACATGCACTGATGAGTGACGCCCGGCGTCCGAAGACATTACAACGCGAACCCTTGCGCGGGCTGAAGTGACGGACAACGAACTCTAAAGTCGTGCGCCGGGGACTGTAATAGAGGCCAACCAGTCGGCGGCAAGAGTCATCAAAATACCGTCAATCAAGCTCGTTCACGTCCATCTGACGGCGTGGTACTTGTTAGACATCAACGAAAACCTCTCTCCCCCTCGATGGCCTTCGGGCGGGTATCGATCAACAAAATTAGACGAAGACGGAATCAGCTTTGACTTATAGAGCGGCGCGCCTTACGTCACACGGGATGAGGTTGTCGCTCTGTCGCATTTTGAGTTGAAGACGCGCCGGTCACGAGCGCGTCATAATTGGAGGGAGACTAATGCATAATTCAAATCGCCGGGCGCACGCCCTGACCGCGTTGCTGATGGCCGTTGCCGTCTTTGTGACGCCGCTCACAGCACTCGCCCAAACCCGTATCGAAGTTCCGAAGAATAAATACAAGATTACCGACGATATTCAGGCCGGCGCACAAGCCTCGCAGCAGGTTGAGCAGCAGATGCCGATTCTGCGAGACGAGGCAATTAGCGCATACGTCGAAGATGTCGGGCGCCGGCTTGTCGCCGCGATTCCGAGTGAGTATCAGCACCCGGAGTTCCGCTATCGTTTCCGCGTCGTCGACGCGCGCGACATCAACGCATTTGCTTTGCCGGGCGGCCCGATGTACGTCAACCGCGGGATGATCGAGGCGGCTCGTACCGAGGGCGAGATGGCCGGCGTGATGGCGCACGAGATTAGTCACGTCGCGCTACGCCATGCGACCGCGCAGGCGACCGAGACACAGAAGTACCAGATCGGGTCGGTGCTCGGACAGATTGCGGGCGCGGTGATCGGCGGCGGGATCGGTCAGGTGATCGGCGCCGGCAGCCAGATCGGTTTCGGCGCGGGCGCGCTTCGCTACAGCCGCAAGTACGAAACGCAGTCGGACATCCTCGGCGCGCAGATCATGGCGCGCGCCGGTTATAACCCGCGTGATTTGGCAAACATGTTCCGCACCATCGAGCAGCAGTCGGGCGGACGCGGCGGGCCGGAATGGCTGAGCAGTCACCCTAACCCGGGCAATCGCTACGAGCGCATTAATCAAGAGGCGGCGCTGTTACGCGTCGCGCCGGGTGCGGGTCGCGATACGCAACAGTTCGCCAGCGTTCAGTCGCGCCTGCGTGGGATGCCGCGTGCGCGTTCGATGGAAGAGATTGCGCGCGGTGGTGCCCAGCAACCGCAGGGCGGCGGCAACGATGGGCGTTACCCGCAACAGCAGGGCGGTCGCGGTCAAGTCGAGTTTCCTTCAACCCGTTATCGCGCCTACACCGGCGGCAATAATCTGTTCCGCATCAGCGTGCCGGAGAATTGGCGCGAATTCGGCGGCGACGGATCCTCCGTGACGTATGCACCCGAAGGCGCGTATAACCAGACGCAGAACGGCGGCGACTTCACGCACGGAGTGATGGTCGGCATTGCGAATGCGCGCAGCAACGACCTGAACCAGGCGACCAACGACTACATCAATGACCTGTTGCGGGGCAACCCGGACCTTCGGGCACAGGGTCGCGCTCAGCGCGCCAACGTCGGCGGGCGTAACGGCTTGGGTGTGACGCTCGCCGGTCGCTCCAGCGTGACGGGTCGCAACGAGTACGTCACCGTCTACACGACGCAACTGCGCGATGGGAATTTGTTCTACGCGATTTCCATCGCACCTGATACCGATTACCGTAGCTACCAGCGCGTTTTTCAGAACATCATCAGTTCGATTCAACTGGCCGACTAAAAACGGGGCCGCGCCGGCGACCCAATGAATGAACGCACGCGAAAGACCCGTCATTAAAAGCGGGTCTTTCGCTTTGCATCCAAAACAATAATGGAGAACGGAAAGATGGCGAGAGGGTGGGAGAGTAAAGCTGTCGCAGATCAAATGGAGCAGATTGACGAGCGCGTATCCGACCAGCAGAGACAGATTGAAACGTCGCCCGCCGTCCGTGCGCGACAGGAGCGCTTAGAGTCTCTGCGCCTGTCCAGCACGCGCACGAATGCGCAACTGGAGCGGGCGACGAGCGACACCCATCGTGAGATGTTGCGGCGCACGCTGCAAGCCCTCGAACGGGAAATCGCGGCGTTGGAGTAGCCGTGCCGAGTGGCGTTTCGAGCATCACGCAGAATCCTTCACCGGCGGCGCATCGGGCGATTCGATGGCCGTCGCGGCTACCTCTCTCATCGCCACTCCACACTCCGGACAGAACCGCGCGCCGCCGGCGACCTGTCGCCCACAATTCGCGCAAGGTGTGAGCGCGGGCTTCGCGGGCGTGCCGCACTCCGGGCAGAACTGCGCTTCACCGACCTCGGCGTGACAGGTGGGGCAAGTCGCCGCGAGAGTTGAGAGAGGCCGCCGTTCGCGCGCTTTGGCCTCTTGCCAGAGCGCTTCCATTTCAGCGAGCGTCGCGGTGTCGAGCGCGTGGTCGCGCGCCGCGAGGCCCCGTTCGATGTGGCGGAATCGGCGGCGGAATTTCCGATTCGTCAACTTCAGCGCGGCCTCCGGCTCGACCTTCAGATGACGCGCGATGTTGACGGCGGCGAAGAGCAGGTCGCCGACCTCTTCACGCACGCGCGTTTCGTTTGCCGCGTCACCTGCCGTCCCGCCCGGCTCTTTGGCCGACGCTTCTTTTGACGTCGTGTTGGTCGCTGCCTGTTCTTTAATCGCGGCGCGCAGTTCGCCGATCTCTTCATGCAGCTTGTCGAAGATGTCTTCAAGACGCTGCCAGTCGAAGCCGACGCGCGCGGCTTTGGTCGCGAGTTGGTGCGCTTCCATCAGCGCGGGCGCTTTCGTCGAAACACCGTCAAGCAGCGACGCCGCTTCGTCGCCCTCCGCTTTTCCCGCCGCGCGTTTCTCTTCGGCTTTAATCGCTTCCCAGTTGCGCAGGACTTCTTCGGTGTCCACGGCGTTGGCATCGCCGAAGACGTGCGGGTGACGGCGCACCATCTTGGTGTGGATCGCGTCGATCACGTCGCCGACCGCAAACTCGCCGCGCTCGCGTGCGACCTGCGCGTAGAACACAATTTGAAAAAGCAGATCGCCAAGTTCATCGCGCAGTTCGAGGGGGCGACCCTCGCGCGCGTCCTCGACTGCCTCGAAAGCCTCGTACGCTTCTTCGAGCAGCATCGGCGCGAGCGTCGCGTAAGTTTGCTCGCGGTCCCACGGGCAGCCTTCGGCTGAGCGCAGGCGCGCCATCAGTGTCACTAAATCCTCAAACGTTGCGGTCATCGTAAAGTCCTGAAAAGAAAGTCTGGAGTCCCAAAAAGTCTAGAGTCTGAAGTCTGGAGTCTAAAGTCAAAAGCCCCCGATGGGCAATCGCACCTGCAAGAATGCGGGGACGACAACCAGACTCCATATGCCCCGCTTCGGTCTTCCGACTCTCAGACTCCCGTTCCTTGGACTCCAGACTCCAGACTCCGGACTCCAGACTCACTAAGTCGTTTGTTGCGGGCGCGCGAAGATGGGTGATACCATCGAAGGGCAATCAAAACTTCAATAAAAGAGAGTTGGAAATGCCTTGCCGAGACGCACCGCGCGGGGCCACCGAATAATGCTATGAGTGAAGAAAGACCGAAATTCAAAGTCACCGACCGCCGTCTTTTCAACACCGACGGCACGCCGCGCGACGTGGAGCGCGAGGACGCGCCGTCAAATAATTCAGCGCCCACCCTCATCGTCGGTGAAGGCGCCTCCGTTGCCGGTGCGCCCGGGCCGGCCACCGCGCCGGAGGTTAGGATCAATCAACCGCCCGCCGGGGGGAGCGACATCACGTCGGGAGCGACAGCAGGAGAGGACGCCGAACTGGGCGATATGCTCGACGAGGCGGGCGACGAGGCTTTCGTCAACCTCGTGATGTTCATCGCTTCGCCGGCCGCCGCCGCGCTTGGTTTGACGGAGCATCCGGGGATGGCGGGGCACGGCATCGACCTTCCGCTCGCTAAGCACTGCATCGACCTGCTCGGCACGCTGCGCGACAAAACGCGCGGCAATCTCTCCGCGCAAGAGGGGCAACTGCTCGAAGGGTTGCTAGCAGAACTACGCATGCAGTACGTCTCGCTCACCTCGGCGCACACGTCGCCCGCCGGCCCACGCGGGTTCACCGGCGGCGACATCACCGGGGGGAGATAGTTTTCAGTTTTCGGTTTTCAGTTTTGAGCAGTTGCCGGTTTTACCACGGTGGAAACGGCGTCATGTGTAACCGAACAGACTGAAAACTAAAAACTAAAAACTGCTTTATGAAGCTTACTTTCCTCGGCACGGGAACATCGACGGGTGTGCCGTCTATCGGGTGCGAGTGCGAGACATGCACGTCGGATGACCCGCGCGACAAGCGCCTGAGAGTTTCGGTGCTGATCGAGCACGACGGCCAGACGATACTCGTCGACACGTCCACCGACTTTCGCCAGCAGGCGCTGCGCCACGGATTAAAGCGGGTCGACGCGGTGCTGATTACGCATTGTCATGCCGACCATGTCTTCGGTCTCGACGACATCCGTCCGCTCAACTTCCGCCACGGCGCGCTCTCGCTTTACGCCAACGAACCGGCGTGGCACGACCTCCGCCGCATCTTCAAATACATCTTCGAACCGGCGCACTTCGGCGGCGGTCTACCGCAGATCGTTGCGCACACCGTCGTCTCCGGCGCGCCTTTCTGCCTCTCGAAAGATTTGCAGATCACACCGCTCGAAGTGATTCACGGTCGCTTGCCGGTCGCCGCCTATCGCTTCAACGACTTCGCTTACGCCACGGACTTGAGCGAGATTCCGGCGGCGACGATGGGTGGATTGCGTGGCCTCGACGTGTTGGTGCTCGACTGCCTGCGCGTCAGGCCGCATCCGACACACCTTGCGCTCGAACGCGCGCTCGAATACATCGCGGAACTCAAGCCGCGCCGGACGTACCTGACCCACCTCGCGCATGACTTTATGCATGCACGCGACTCGGCTCTGCTACCCGACGGCGTCGAGTTCGCTTACGACGGACTGATCGTTAGGGATGAGGGATGAGGGATGAGGGATGAATCAAAACCAGAAGACAGCACACAGCACACAGCACACAGCAGAAAAGAAGTCGCCCCCGATTTTCGACGCTCCGTGTTCTGTATTCTGTGTTCTGTGTTCTTGGTTTCTTCTTCATTCATCCCTCATCCCTCATCCCTCATCCCTTTTTTGAGATGAGGCTTTTTCATGGAACCGACAACGCTGAGATTGCGCGTCCGACTGTTCTGACGCTCGGCGTGTTCGACGGCGTGCATCTCGGCCACCAGCGCATCATGCGGACGGTGGTTGAACGCGCGTGCGCCGTCGGGGCGGTGCCGACCGTGATTACCTTTGACCCGCACCCGCGCGCGGTGCTGCGCCCGGAGACGGAGCCGCCGCACCTGCAAACATTCGACCAAAAGATCGAAGCCTTCGGCGTGCTCGGTGTCGAACAGACCATCGTCATCCGCTTCACCGAAGAGTTCGCGCGAGTTCGCGCCGAAGAGTTTCTACGCGACGTGGTGCGCGACCGCTTGCAGGCCAGAGAGGTCTACCTCGGTCGCGGCTTCGCGTTCGGGCGCAACCGCGAGGGCAACATCGACCTGCTCAGGGAAGTGAGCGGGCGCCTCGGTTTTCACGCTGATGAGGTGCCAGAGGTGCGCTTGCGTAGCCAGCGAATCAGTTCCAGCCGGATTCGTGAATTGCTGGCTGAAGGCCGCGTCGGCCTTGCGCGGCGAATGCTCGGCAGGCCCTACGGCGTCGAGGGGCGTGTCGTCCGCGGCTACGAGCGCGGTCGCACCATCGGCTTTCCGACGGCCAACTTGCAACCGCAGAACCGCGTCATACCCAACAGTGGCGTGTACGTCACGGCAACGTTGATCGAAGGCGTCTGGCGGCGCAGCGTGACCAACATCGGTGCGCGACCGACGTTCGAAGAAGCGGGCGCGCCGTCGGTCGAAACGTACGTCATGGACTGGAGCGGCGATTTGTACGGCGATGTGGTGCGCGTGCGCTTCCTGTATCGGTTGCGCGCCGAGCGAAAATTTAAATCCGTCGAAGAGTTGAAGCAGCAGATTGAATACGACGTGCGCCGCGCGTCTCGTTACTTCAGCAACAAATGGGTGCGGCATTCGCTGTCGGTCGTCTGACTTTTGTGCGCCGTCCGTATAAGTTCCTTTCAACGTGCCCGGAACTTTTGTTTGTAGAGATAGTATTGAGACAAGTTTGGCTTAAATTAGGTAACGGGAGTCTGGAGCAAGAAGGCAAAAGTAAAATGGTAAAAGGCAAAAGTGAAAGCCACTGGGGAACAGATGCTAGATGCTGGATGTCAGTCAAGGCACGCAGGTGTGCTGTCCAATATCTGACATCCGACATCTAGTTCGTTTATTTGAATCGGCATGACTATCATTGAACGAAAATTGACAACGAATTCAGCGCACAGCAATGGCGCGAACGGCCACAGCAACGGCCACGGCGTTAAGCTTTTGACGGACGCCGCGCCAGTTGCTCAGAACCGTCTCCTTGCGGCAAATGGCAACTCGGTTGGCGGCAACGGTGATGCAGCAGACGAGGTGGGGCACGACGAATCGTTTGGGGAGGGGTGGCGAGGTTGGTGGCGCACGGCGCAAATCGGGCGCGTGCTGGGGACGTTCGCGCTCTACCTTTTTCTGGATGGCTACGACACGCGCGCCAAGTTCAGTCGCCGCACGTCCGCGCGTCTGCGCGAGGAGGCACGGGCGCGCGGGCGCATCGCGCTCTTTCAGGAGTGGAGCCGCGACGTTGACCGACGCGCGCTTGATCGTCTGCTCCGCGTGACGCGCGTCGCCGTCTTTCGTGGGCACGAGGGTTCGAGCGGCAAAGAAGCGCGGCAGCAGAAGCAGGCCGTGTGGCTGAGCCGGAATCTGATTAAGCTCGGCCCGACATTCATCAAGATTGGTCAGGCGCTCGGCACGCGCGGTGATTTGCTGCCGCTGTCTTACGTCAAAGAACTCGCGACATTGCAGGATCAGGTGCCTGCCTTCCCGACCGCCGAGGCATTCGCGCGCATCGAGGCGGAACTGGGCCGCAGTGTGCGCGAAGTTTTCGCCGAGATCGACGCCGAGCCAATCGCCGCCGCGTCGCTCGGCCAAGTCTACCGCGCGCGCCTGCACACCGGCGAAGAAGTCGCGGTCAAAGTTCAGCGCCCGGACCTGCGCGAGCAGATCAGTTTCGATGTCGCGGTGCTCGGTCGCATCACGCGCTTTCTCGCGCGCTTTCCGCGGGCCAACGAGAACGCCGATTGGGAAGGGATGCTGCGCGAGTTCCGCGAGACCATCAATGAAGAGATGGATTACGTTCAGGAGGGGCGCAACGCCGACCGCTTCCGCGAAAATTTCCGTGAGTGGCGGGCCGTGCATGTGCCGCGTATCTACTGGTCGCACACCACCGCGCACGTCCTCACAATGGAGTTCATCCGCGGGACCAAGGTGGTCGAAGTTGAACAGTTGCGCGCCCGCCGCATCTCGGCGGTGAAGGTCAATCGGCTGCTGGTGCGCGCTTACTTGAAACAACTGCTCGAAGACGGTTTTTTCCACGCCGACCCGCATCCGGGGAATCTATTGGTGATGGACGATGGGCGGCTCGCGTTCTTCGACTTCGGGATGACGGGGCGGATCACGCCGCGCCTTCAGTCGCAGATGATCGACGCTTTCTTCCACGTCGTCGCGCGCGACGTGCATGGCTTGGCACAGGACATAATCAATCTCAACTTTCTGAAGCCCAGCGTCGACCCTGAAACCGTGCGCCCGATTGTCGAGAGTCTATTCGCCCATTACATCAATCTGAAACTCGGCGACGTTAACTTCAAAGAATTGACGTACGAACTGGCGGACGTGATGTACGAGTACCCATTCCGCCTGCCGTCGAACTTCACCTACATCATCCGCGCGTTGATGACGCTCGAAGGCATCGGCCTCGTCACCGATCCCGAATTCAGCTTCTTCGATACGGCGCGGCCTTACGCCAAAGAGTTCATGTTGAAGCGCGAGGGCAAGCAGTTACGCCAACTCGTGATCGACAAGCTGACCGGGCGCGACGGTGACGGGCGCATCGAGTGGGGCAAAATGTGGAAGCTGGCGAAGATGGCAGCGAAGATGTATCTTCAATAGTAAACAGGCCGAGAGCTTAAATTTACATCGTGGAGGGTGCCATGAGCATGATCATTATTGATCTCCCCGAAGAGCGTTTGACAAAGCTGCGCGAGATTGCTGCCGGCCTTAACATTTCGCTTGAAGATTTGGCCCGCGTCAGCATCGAAGAGTTGCTGGCTCAACCGGAAAAGCAGTTTGAGCAGGCGGTCCGGTACGTGTTAGAGAAAAATGCGGAACTGTACCGACGCTTGTCGTGACGCGCTATCTCAAAATCAAAGAGGCGCTTGAGCTTCACCGCCGCGTCATTAAGCAGTCCAGAGGCGCGGCGGGCGTTCGGGACTTGGGAGCACTGGAATCGGCTTTGGTTCAACCCCGCATGACTTTCGGTGGCGAGGAACTTTACCCGACAATCGTGGAGAAGGCGTCTTGTCTCGCTTTCTCTATGATTAAGAATCACCCTTTCGTTGATGGCAACAAAAGAACCGGTCATGCAGCAATGGAGATTTTTCTTGTTCTGAATGGGCATGAGGTCAACGCGCCCGTGGACGAGCAAGAGCGAATTGTCTTACAGTTAGCGTCCAGTAACTTAAGCAGAGAAGAATTCACCGAGTGGCTTTGTGTCCACGTCAGGGAAAAATAAAGGAGAAGAAAATATACATGACAGACAAAACCCAAATCACGGCGGCGACCGTCAACAAGCGCGGGATGAAAGTCCTGAGCCTGCTGCTCACGCTCGCGTGTGCAATGGTCTTCGCGGCTGCGAGCGGAGTCAGCAGCGCCAGCGGCGGTGGCAACCATGACAAACTCGCGGAGGGGAGTCCGGCGCCGGACTTCACGCTGCCGAGCGACGACGGGCGAATGGTGAAGTTAAGCGACTACAAAGGCAAGCAGCCAGTGGTGCTCTACTTCTACCCGAAAGACGAAACGCCGGGCTGCACCAAGCAGGCGTGCTCGTTCCGCGACAACTTCAAGGCGTTCAAGGATGCGGGCATCGAAGTGCTCGGCGTCAGCGTCGACACGGTTGACGCGCACAAGGCTTTCAAGCGCAACCAGAAACTGAATTTCACCTTGCTCGCCGACGATAAGAAGGAAGTGAGCAAGCAGTACGGCGTCCTTAGCGAACGCGGATACTCAAGCCGCGTCACGTTCGTAATTGATAAGCAGGGCGTCGTCAGGAAGATTTACACCAACGTCGACCCGGTCGCGAACGCGACGGAGACGTTAGAGTTCGCAAAGACTTTGTAGACTTTAACGTGAATCGGACGGTTGTTAAAATTCGCGGCGGAGCAATCCTGATGTGGTTCGCTCCGCCGCGAAATTTTGATTTACGAATCCCCGGCACGCAACTTTCAAATCATTCATGCTCATGGGAAACGAAACTTACCAGCCGCCCGTAGACCTGCTTCTCATCTACGGTGATTGTAGAAAATTCCCTCAGTGGCCTGACTATCTCGAACTGGGTTTCGGCCCGGAGCACGTGCCGGAGTTGATTCGCATGGCGATGGACGCGGAATTGTCGGTGGCCGACTCGGATAGCATGGAAGTCTGGGCGCCGGTTCATGCGTGGCGCACGCTCGCTCAATTACACGCCGAAGCCGCGATTGAGCCGCTGATATCGCTCTTTCACAAGGTTGACGACGATGATTGGATCAGCGACGACATGCCGAAAGTTCTTGGCATGATCGGCCCCGCCGCGATCCCGCCGCTGACTGCTTATTTGGCCGACGAACAGCACGGACTCTGGCCGCGCGTCACCGCCGGCAGTTGTCTGCAACAGATCGGCGAAGATCACCCCACTTCTCGCGATGAGTGCGTTGGGATTCTGACGCGCCAGTTGGAGTTGTTCGAGAAACAGGACGAGACTTTTAACGGCATGCTCATCAGCTCTCTTGAAGATTTGAAGGCAGTCGAGGCGGCGCCCGTGATGGGGCGCGCGTTCGCCGCCGACGCGGTGGACGAGTCCATCATGGGCGACTGGGAAGACGTGCAGGTCGATTTGGGATTGAAAGAGGCGGACGAAGACTACAGGAAGAAAAATCCGTGGGTCGGAGCACTGCCCGGAATCATCCCGCTCTTGCCTCCCCCGGAGCCGCTGGTGTCTGAAGCGGGCGGCAGCTTTCTTCCTTCCCGGAATGTCTCGCCCAAAGTTAAATCGAAAACCAAGTCGAAACGAAAGCAGGCGAAGTCGTCGCGCAAAAAGAATCGAAAACGTTAGCCGGACTCAAGGGTTTCTCGCCTCTACATCGTCGGCGCGCCGGCGCGCGTGATGGCGTTGAACAGCAACGGGTAGGTGGCGAGCGACTGGCCGCGATACTGCGGGCGGAAGCCGAAGAGGTAGACGCGCCCCTTGCCCAACGCGACTTCGACGAGCGCCGCCTTGCCGCGCAGTTTGTCGCCGCCGAGCAGCCAGCCGGAGAGCAGTGGGTCGGCGTTCTCCGGGTAACGCGCGATGACGCGCACGCGCCCCGCTTCCTTCTGCTCGCTGACTTCAAACGCGGGCGAGTCTTCGACCCACGCGATTGATTCCTTTGGCATCCCCACCGCGATTGGGTGCGTCGTGTCGAGCACGGTGCGTAGGATCGAGCCGGGTACGTAGAACTCCGTCCGCTTCAATCCGGCGGTCACGTCGCGCACCGGCAACTTCAACTGTTCGACGGCGAAGTTTGAAGCCTTGTTCAGACAGACGAGCGTCCCGCCCTCCTCGACAAACTCGCGCAATGCTTTGACACCATCCGCGCCCAGCCCGCCGGTATACTCGTCCGGCATCGTGCCTTGTTTGTAGCCTTCAAGAATCGCGCGCGGCGAATGGTCAGGGATGATGATCGTGTGATACTTAGTCCGTAAATTCCCCCTGCGCATCTCGGCGTCCTTTATCGTCACGTTCTCGTAGCACGGTTTAAGTGCCCAACGAGTCCACCCCTCGTCCATTGACGGGACGTGCGACTTATAAAGAGCAATGTCTTCACGCCCCATCAGGGTACAGTCGCCAATAGAAACTTCAACATCTGCCTTTTTCAGGAAGGAAAATTTGAAAGGCGCAGTGATAGGTGCTACTTCGACCCCCATCAACAAGGGCAAGGTGTGAGCCGTCACGTCATAAGGTGTGATTGGGTCTCCGCTTGAGTCCCGTAGATTCGGATAGGTCTGCTTTTCGAGGACGGCTTTTGCAAAATTCCCATATGGTTGTGCCAAAGGGACAATGATTGTCTGTGTCGGGTAAACCACTGTCGGGTCGCCCGCAACTTTGTGGGGCTTTTCGCCTTTAGGCCAAGCGATTTCAACTCCGGCGCGTTCCAATATTTTGAGTAGCGGATAAGTATTCTCAGAGGCTTTAATGCGAAAGCCATACACCTCGCCCGCCTTCCTCTCACGCACCGCTTCCTTCCCAACTTCGTAAAACCTCCCCACCCATCGCTCGCGATTTTGTGCGGCGTGCTTCATCAAAGAGAAGGCGGCGGTCGTCATATAGTCGGTGATGTTACGGAGTTTCCACTCGCCGCCGGGCCAGAGTTCGGGGAACTTATCAGAGACTTTGCGCGGGTCGTAGCCTTCGTCGGGGCGGAGGTCGTCGAACTTAACGGTGAGCGGCGTCGCCACTTTCGCCGATGCGGTCTCGGACAGAATGCGGACGCCGCCATGATAGTGCGAGTAGGCGCGCGCCGGAGTCCACGCGTCATAAGATGAATTAGTCGTGATGCCTTTGAAGCCGGCGGCGCGCATCTCGCCTGCGATGTGGTTGCCGAGTTCGGTGTAGCCTTCGACGATCTGCGGCGGCACGTTCGGCTCAACCGGTTTCATGTACGGCGGCACGAAGAGGCGCGCGCCGAGCGAGCCTTGCTGGTGAATGTCGTGGACGATCTGTGGATGCCAGACGTTGTGAATCTTATCGACGGTAAGCTGCGTCTCGACCTGTGTGAAGGCGTACCAATCGCGATTGTTATCATGGCCGACGTACTTGTGATAAAGCTCCGGCGGCGTGGTGCCTTCGTAGGGTGTGCCGAGCGTTTTGTCGTACCAGCGCTTCACGATGTCGACGCCGTCCGGATTGAGCGACGGGACGAGCAGCACGATGGTGTCGCGCAGAATGTTTAGCACGTCCGGCTCGTTCGACGACGCGAGGCGATGAGCAATCAGCGTGCTCGAAAGCGTCGAGCCGACTTCGGTCGAATGAATGCCGCATGTAATCAGCACGATGGTCTTGCCGCGCGCAACGAGCTGCTTCGCCTTTTGATCGGCGTCCTTTCCGAGCGTGCGCGGGTCGGCGAGTTGGCGCTGAATCTCTTTGAACTCGTCGAGACGCGCCAGGTTTTCCGGCGCGCTGATGGTCGCAACAGTGAATGGTGCGCCGAGCGTGGTCTTCCCGATCTCTTCAAACTTCACGCGGTCGCTCGCCGCGTCGAGCTTTTGAAAGTATTCGACGATTGTTTGCCAGTTCGCCAGCTTGCGGTCGTCGCCTGGGCGAAAGCCGAGCACGTCTTCGGGCGCGGGGACACGCGCCGGTGTGCGTCGCGCCGGCGCGTTCGCGATTTGGCGTTGAGCATTGCCGCCTTGATGAGTGATCGGTCGGGCGAGCGCCGCGAGCGTCAGGGCGAAACATAAAACGAGTGCGAGTGCCGGCATGCGTGTCAGCATTGGTGGTGGTTTGACTCCGGTGTGTTGATTTTTCGAACGATGATAATGCGATCAAACGAAGTCTAGCACAGCATCGGGAATGATGAATCTTTCAAAGCGCGGCGAGTGACAGCGTACCTCAGTCGCGAGCGCAGGGCCGTCGTTTCGGCTCGCGGCTTCTCGCATGTGACCTCTTCGCACTGTAAAACCGGCTTGCTTCACCGTGTTAAGCGCGTGTAAAGTAGCCACCGCCGGGCCTTTTTTTACGCACTCCCCAATCGAATCAAAGTCTAGTTCGGAGGCCACCAACTTCAATGTCAACTGAAGCCCTCAATCCGGCCAGGCCGGGTCTCGTTGATGAGGTGCATGTCCCGCTGGCCGAAAGCTACGCCGTGCATAAGCCGTATGTCCCCGCCTCGACCGTGCTGCCGGAGTTTACGTTGCGCGCGGTCGTCGTCGGGGCGATTCTGGGTATTGTCTTCGGAGCGTCGAGCGTCTATCTCGCGCTGCGTGTCGGGTTAACCGTGTCGGCCTCGATACCCATCGCGGTAATGTCGATCTCGATCTTCCGTCTGCTCGGGCGCACTTCAATTCTCGAAAACAATATTTCGCAGACGACCGGCTCGGCGGGCGAATCCATCGCTGCCGGAATCGTCTTCACGATGCCCGCGCTGTTGATTCTCGGCTACGATCTGGAGATTCCGCGCATCACGATGGTCGCGCTGCTCGGCGGCTGGCTCGGCGTGCTGCTGATGATTCCACTGAGACGGGCGCTGATTGTGCGCGAGCACGGAAAACTTATCTATCCGGAAGGCACGGCGTGCGCGGAAGTGCTGGTGGTCGGCGAGAAGGGCGGCACCGATGCGAAGACGGTGTTCGTCGGCTTCGGCATCGCGGCGCTGTACAAATTGTTGATGAGTGGCATGCGTCTGTGGAATGAAGCGCCGGCCTACGTGATGCGCCGTTACCAGGGCGCCACCGTTGCCGCCGACATCTCGCCCGAACTGCTCGGCGTCGGCTTCATCATCGGGCCGCGCGTGGCCGCGATGATGCTCGGCGGCGGCTTCCTTTCGGCGCTGGTGTTGATCCCGATGGTCAAGTTCTTCGGGGCCGGTTATGCGGAGCCGCTGTTTCCGGTGCAGCCCGGCGGCCCTCTCATTTCGGCGATGACGGCGGGACAAGTGCAGGACCTTTACATCCGTTACATCGCGGCGGGCGCGGTGGCGACCGGCGGCATCATCAGTCTGGTGCGCTCGCTGCCGACCATCATCGGTGCATTCAAATCATCGCTCGGAAGTTTCGGCGGCGGCAAAAGCAGCGACGGGAGTCAAACGGCGGTACCGCGCACAGAGCGCGACATGCCAATGACATTCGTCCTCGGAGGCATCGCCGTGCTGACCGTCGCGATCTTCATGTGGCTCAACATTCAGGGTTCGCCGAGTAGTGGCATGGCGATGAACATTTTATCCGCGCTGCTGGTGATCGTCTTCGGATTCTTTTTCGCCACCGTCTCGTCGCGTATCACGGGCGAAATCGGCTCGTCCTCAAATCCGATTTCGGGCATGACCATCGCGACGATTTTGATCACGTCGCTGATCTTTTTGCTGCTCGGCATGGGCGGCGCCGATTCGCGCGTGCTGGCGCTGTCGGTCGGCGCGATTGTCTGTATCGCGGCATCGAACGCCGGCACTACGTCGCAGGATTTGAAGACCGGGTTTCTGGTCGGTGGCACGCCGGCGCGCATGCAGTGGGGCTTGATGGTCGGCGCGACCACCTCGGCGCTGTTGATCGCATGGACTCTCTCTTACCTGAACACCTCTTACTCAAACCTGCTGCCGCGTTACTATCCGACTTACAGCGCGGCCATCAGCGCGGGCGACGAGCAGTGGGCGAAGGGCGACATGAAGGGCGGAGCGCTTCCGGGCGGGCCTTACTTTGTGCATCGTCTGGCTGAGGATCAGAAAGCTAACGACGGCACGATCATCCCTTCCGGTCAGTACCTGGTCAGTCAATCCGGTGAAATTCAATATCGCATCAACCCCGGCGTCGGCGGTGCCCGCGCCGCGATTGTGACGGAAGGATTGCCGGTGGCGCCGCTCGTCGCGGGGGGCGCTGTCACGCTCAGCGACAAGCGCGTGCGCGGGCTTGACGGCAACACCTATCGCGCGGCGACCATACAGGAGGGCGCGTCAACGAGCACTTTCTACGTGGACGACGCGGGCGTTGCGAAGTACAAAGAGATCGAGACCGGCCCGAACTCGAAGTTCGACGCGCCGAAGGCACAGTTGATGGCCGTGCTGGTTGACGGCGTGCTGACGCAAAAGCTGCCGTGGTCACTGATCCTGATCGGTGCGTTCATCTCGATCCTGTTGGAGGTGATTGGCGTTTCGGCGCTGCCGTTCGCGGTCGGCATGTACCTGCCGTTCGCGACTTCGGCGACGATCTTCGTCGGCGGCGCGGTGCGTGCTCTCGTCGAGAAAGTGTCGCGCGGCAAGCGGACGCTGGCTGAAGAGGAGAGCGGGCCGGGCGTGCTGTATAGTTCCGGCCTGATCGCGGGCGGCGCGATTGCCGGCCTGCTGCTGGCGATTCCGCAGGGCATCGGCGCAGCCGACGTGATTAATCTCGGTAAGTTTCTGCCGGAAGCGTTGCATGAAAGTATGTTCGTCGGCATCATCATGTTCGGCGTGCTGGTGGCGACGCTGTACTACGTCGGTCGCTTCGGCTTGACGGGCCGACGGTCCGAAAACTTACCGTCTCCGCCCCCGCCTCCGATAACGTTTGGCCGGCCTTAAACGGCGACGTTTTCCGCGCGCGGGGATTATTGGTGCGGCGCGCTTGTCCGAGACCACGGACGCGCCGCATGTTCTCGCTTCTTTGAGACAAAGGATCAAAGTTTAGTGATGTCTGTTTCTCTGCCGCGATCCTTTCGCTCACATCTTCTCTCCGGCGCTGTGCTGCTTCTGCTCGTCGCGCTGCTCGTCACATCCGCCGCGCCGGTTTCCACCGAGGCGCAGAAGACCGTCGCGCCCATGACAACCACTGCGACGGCGGGCGCGCCGACACCCTCGGACGTGGTCCGCGAGTTCTACCGTGCGTGGGGCGAAAAACGCTTCCGCGACGCTTTCATGATGTCGATTCACCGCCCGGCAATCGAAGCTTTGAGCGCGGAGGAATACGAAGATTTGCGCCCCGACTTTGAGCGTAACGCGGCGTTGATGCCGTTCAAAGTCGAAATCTCCGGTGAGCAGATCAGCGGCGACACCGCAACCGTCTTCGTTAGATACGTCGAGCATGCGGGCGACACGCCGTCCGATACGGTGCCGGTGATGCTGCTCGGCGAGGGAGGCACGTGGATCGTCGGCGACCGCGCCGAGCAGGAGGAGGTGAAAAAGGCGGGCCGTGAGTTCTTCTTCAAGGCACGCATTGAGCAGCACCACCAGGATGTCGAAGCCGTACTGGTGCGCATCGCCAACGCACAGGCGCTCTACAGCGTGCAGCACGGCGGCCTGTGCACCGATCTGCGGACGCTCGTCGCCGCCACGCCTTCACTGAAGGACATTGAAACGTCCGACTCGACGGGCTATCACTTCCGCATCAACGTCTCCAGAAACGCCAAGGTCTGTACCGCCGGGGCCGAGCCGGCACGCTACGGCCGCACCGGGCGCCTCTCCTTCTTTATGGATCAGACTGGCATCGCGAAGAAGGACAATGGTGGCAAACCACTCAAAGACTCCGCGGCGCGGAAGTAAGCAGAAAGCGCCGTCATCTGAAGCGCCCCACATCGGTCGTTATGTTTAGCATGTCCACTTCGATTTATGACGGCGCCTCGCGACATGCCGGGGCGTGAATCGGGACTGATGGCCCTATGTCGGAGTTTGTGCGTGTAATCGCCAACCGCTTACGTGAGTTTGTCAGCAACCGACGCCGCGTGACGCGCTACCCGGCGCGGGTCGCCGCCGTCGTCGTGCTCAAAGAGCAATCGACGAATCTCCATCGCTCCGACCCGGGGCGCCCCGCTTCACTCAAAGGCTACACGCGCGACTTCAGCGCGACGGGCTTGGCGCTCGTCATGCCGGCAATCCGCATCGGCGAGCGCTACCTGACCAGCGAGGGTCAGACGCTGCTCATCACGCTGACCCTGCCCGCCGGCCCTTTGCAACTGCACGCCGTCGCTACCCGCTACGAACATCTCGACGGTGACGAGGGCGAGCGCGGTTACCTGATCGGCGTTCACATCGCCGCGATGGCCGAGCCGGACAGGGCGCTCTTAAATCAGTTCATCCGCACGATCCGGAAAAATAAACCATAAAAGCGGAACCGCATCGGTCGCACGTGCGAAGTGTTTCTTCATTCTTCATTCTTCATTCCTTCAAACAGAAGCCAGCCGAAAGCCTTCGGCACGTGGAAGTTTGGCTGTGGGGTGCGCGTCGGTTGCCACGCCAGATAGCCGCGCCCGCCGCCCGTGCCGACACAGCGGAACAGATTCACACGCCACCGCTCACCGGCTTTTGGTTCGACACGTCCGAACGCCCCCCACGAAACGCGAATCATGATCGTGACCGAGTCCGTAGCGACGCGGGCCGCGGCAATCATGCCTGAATCATAATGCCAGTCTGTTTCGCGACCGGACGGCGTATGACGGATGCCGAGGTCAAGCCACTCGCCGGTTGGCGCGGCCTCAAATTCAAAGTACTCGTCGGGCGTCCGCCGCGCGTCCGGCGCGACGAACATTTCGCACACGTCACGATCCCACAATCCGATACTCTTCTCGGTGAGGCGTGGTGCTTCGGCGATCACCAGCGGTTCGGCCTGACGGCAGACGAAGCGCACGATGAGTGCTTCTTCGGACCAAATCGCACGCGCCTCGGCGTGGCGCCTGGCCGGCGCCGCCGCGCCCGACCAGTAGCGCGTGATGTGAGCGGCGCGTGCTCGGCTCCACGCCTCGTGGTCGAAGGACGCGACCGCAATCTCAGACGTGACCCGCCGCGCTGTGAATTCAAGTCCTGGTTTCAAAGGATTCCTCGCAACCGCCCACCGTTTACTCGTCGCGTCACGCCCGAAACGTACGACGCCCACTCCGACGCGGCGAAGACGGTGGCTACCAGTGCGACGCTATGACGTAAGCCGAGTTCCGCCACTCAAAATTCGGTAGTGGGTCAAACAGAAGAGATTAATTCACATGCGGATCCCAAGTTGCAAAACATCTTGAGGTGGCGAGTCAGGTGAGATGAGGTTCACACAGAGACACAGAGGGAAGACCTGTCCTGCTCTGTGACCTCTGTGTCTTCACCTCTGTGTCTCTGTGTTAAAGACGGTCGCACGCTTCCACGCCCCTCCGTTTGATGCGCAACTTGGGATGATAACCGGCCCTCATCAAGCGTCAATGAGCGGGTTGTTGATCTCATTTCTTCACACTGCCCAATAACATTCTCCGATTTACCGCAACGCTTCCAGGCAAGTGTCTAACAGGCGCGCCGGGTCATCGTCGTGAAAGACGCGCGCGGCGGTTGCCTTCGGAAATGTGTGGACAAGTCGAGCGACTTCGTCGGCCACGCCGCCCGTCCCGGTCAGACAGCCGATGACTTTCCCTTCGTCGTAAGCGATGGTGAATTCGTTGAGCGCGCCCACCGAGCCGCCGACGATTAACACCAGGTCGCATGAGCGCACGAGTACTACGTTGCGGCCCTTCAAGCCGAAGCCGGTATAGACCAGCACGTCGTAACCGTCGGCGGGTAGTTGATACATCGTGGCATGCTCACGCTGATCGGCGGCGGGCGAGACGCCGACATGGAGCGCACCCGCGCGATGCGCGGCGTGGCCGGCGGCGTACGGTAGTCCGGTAGTTGCGCCGGTCAGCACCACCAGGTCGCGAGCGGCGGCGGCACGACCGAGCGATTCGGCTTTCTCGCGAGTCGCGTCAGCGGCGACGCCCGGCAGCGTTTCGTCCGCTGATCCCATAATGCCGACTTTGATCTTCATCGAAAATAAATACTCAAATTGAAGTGACGAATGACGAGCGCAAAGATATACGAGTTTCCAATTCAGTTCACGCCGGCGCGCGTTCGTCTCTTCGCGACCGAACGAGTGCCACCTCGAAAAGCCTCGACCGACAGGCTCGACACGCTCTCTGTCCGTCCCCATGAATTCCGAGTGCCATCGCCCGCCCCGCATCGTTCTGACGGACCCTTTCATCCTGACTCATCATGTTGACCGCAGGGGATTGAGCAGTATGTGTGCCGCCATCGGTCGGCGGCTAAATGCGCTGTATTTTTGACATTCGCGCGCTGGCGGGGCACGGCACGGGGATTGACAAAGGTAATATCGCGCGGCTTGCAGAAGCGTTTCGGCGCTTCGCGAACTCACCGCACGGAGTTCGAAAAGCCGCGCAAATTTTGAAACACTGAACGTGAAGATTAAGAGTTGGGACATCACTCGAAAGATGCCCGAAATAGTTCTCACCCCAGACGACGGGCGACCATCACGCGCCCGTCGCTTGCCCGCTCCGATGCGCGGTCGATGGCTTGACCGGCACACATCACCTGCGAATCTGATGCGAACACCTGAGCGCTGAAAGAAAGCGCACTCGCGCTGCTTTGCACAAAAAGATTTTGAGATTCATACGCCCGAGCGTCGACTTCAAAGACGGAGCGAGCGGCAATCATAAGCGCGTGGTGGCGTTATATGACGTGTTCCATCCGGCCCGGCAAAGGTCGTCGGCAACAGCCGAATCACAACAGAGCGTGTGGGCCCTCATCAGGCGGAGGATGCAGGTGAAACTATTCGACAGATCCGGTTACAAACGCGCGGCGCGTGCTTACTGGTTCCCGCTCGTGACGCTTGGCTCGCTGACCGGGCTGAGCTATCAACTGATCCAGAACTTCGACTTGGTTTACGTCCTGCTTAGCATCCCGATGATCGCCGCGACTTACACGATTTATTGCACCTACTTCAACAGCGTCAACGAGCAGGCGCGCGAGATGGTGGAGATGAGCCGCATTCACCTCGCGACCGTCGAAGCGCTGGCGACGGCGATTGACGCGAAGGATCAAATAACGCACTGCCACGTCCGGCGCGTGCAGATTTACGCCGCGCGGATGGGCCGGCTGATGAAACTTTCAGAGAGCGAGATCAAAGCGCTCGGCGCCGGCGCGCTGTTGCACGACATCGGTAAGCTCGCCGTCCCTGACCATATTCTGAGCAAGCCCGGCGATCTAACTCCCGCCGAGTTCGAGAAGATGAAAATCCACACGGCGGTCGGTGCACAGATACTTGAACGCGTCGGCTTTCCGTACCCGGTCGTCCCGGTCGTGCGTCACCACCATGAACAATGGAACGGACTGGGCTATCCCGACGGGCTGCGGGGCGAAGAGATTCCTTTGACGGCGCGCGTCTTCGCAGTCGTCGATTGCTTCGACTCGGTGCGCGAAGATCGCCCGTATCGGCGCGCCATGACGCGCGAGCAGGCGAGCGATGTGCTTCGGCGCGACTCCGGCGAGAAATTCGAACCGCGCATCGTCGAACTGTTTCTCAAACACCTTGACAGCTTCGAGGCCGAAATCGCCGCCGCCGGTCTCGACCAGCACGGCTTCACCAGCGAAGAGTGTGAGCCGTGCGTGCTGATCGAAGAGGATGCGTTGCTGGGTTACAGCGGAATTCTGCCTGCCCCACCATTGTCCGCCCCGCCGCCCGACTCGCCGCGCGCGCCACCGCCGGCGTGGCGCCGCGACACGGGCCAACTCCCGTACCTCGACCAGATCAAGAGCGCGCACCGCGAGGTGTACGCGCTCTACGAGATTGCGCGCACATTCACCTCGTCGCTCGACATCAAAGACACGGCCACCGTGCTGATGAACAAAGTCGGCGAGGTCGTGCCGTTCGATACCTGCGCCGTTTACCTCTACGACGACGCAAAGCGCGCCGCGACCGCCGCTCATGTCGCTGGCCGCAACGCGCAATCGCTGCGTGGGCGCACCATCAATTTTGGTGAGGGGGTGACCGGGTTTGTGCTCGCCAATCGGAGTCCGGCGGCGAACTTCGACCCGATGCTCGATTTCGCCGCGACGACGTTGGAGCCGGGATGCGTCTACCGCTCGATGCTGGCGCTGCCACTGGTTAAAGACGAACGGCTGGTCGGCGTCCTGGCCATCTACTCGCTCACGGCGGGATGCTACACCGACGACGACATGCGCCAGCTCGATACGGTGGTGCGGCTTGCTTCTGATGCGCTCGCCAACGCGATGCTGCACGCCGAAAGCGAGTCGAACGCGCTGACCGACCCGCTGACCGGACTGCCGAATGCGCGTGCCATGCCGATGCGCTTTGAGCAGGAGGCGTCGCGCGCGCGGCGAACCGGGCGTCCCTTTCAGGTCGTGATGATCGACCTCGACAATTTCAAACAGGTCAACGACACATTCGGCCACAATATCGGCGACCAGGTGCTACGCGAGGCGGCGCGGATTCTGCAATCGCAACTCCGCGATTACGACTTCCTGGCGCGTTACGCAGGCGACGAGTTTGTGGCGATTGTTCAGGACTTGAACCCCACGCAGGTCGAGGAGTTGCGCGAGCGGATCGAAACGACTATCGGAGAGTTATCAATCAAAGTGCTGTCCGGCGACTACGCGCGCGTCGGGATCAGCATCGGGGCCGCGACTTACGGAGCGCAGGGCGAAACACTTGACCAACTGTTGATTGCTGCCGACGAGGCGATGTACAGCGTCAAGTTCGGCCACAAAAATGAGCGTCGAGCGCCCGCCGCCGGGCTAGGTAGTGACCGCAACCCCGACCGACTCGTCTCGGCGTCGGTTAATTGACAGGAAGGTGGGCGACCTGCGACGGGCGACTAAATCAGATCACGATGTAACTGGACAGAAAAGATTCACCACGGATTCGCCACAACGGCACAACGGAAGAGACTCACTTGGTGTCTTCATGCCTTGGTGGTTAAACCTCTGTCCCGATACGGTCGGCTTCGATTTAGTCGATACGTCTATTCGTGTCACTTCCCTCAAGTAATCCCTCAGTTACGCGCGGAAATCGGATAGTCAGCATACGAAGAATCAACAGTTTACGGACTTTCCTCCGCGCATAACTGAGGCATTACTCCCTCAATCAATATCTTCTTGACTTTCCGCGCCGCATCGCTTCCAATCATTGAAGTCCGCGCGGCGTCCCGGATGGCAAAGTCCTACGCCGGCGCGAACCTCCTCAGGCCGCACCGCGAACTGAACTCCCCGCTGACGTTGCGAAGAATTTCGGTGCCAAAGGGACGAACTCATGTCAGTCGTCGCTAAAGGTTCCCCACCCAAAGACACCACGCTGCTAATTGTTGATGACGACGCGAAAGCGCGCCGCAGCCTCCGTCGCGCCTTTGAGCGTGACGGGCACTGTGTCATTACGGTCGGCGACGCGACCGCCGCGCTGCGCAAACTGCACCACGAGCGGTGCGACCTGGTCGTGCTTAACGCCGAGTTGCCGGGCGTCAACGGATTGGCCCTGTGCCGCCTGCTGCGCGCGCAACTGGCGACCAAGCGACTCCCGGTGGTGGTGTTGGCGGCGCGCGACGAAGAGCGTGGCAAGGACGAAGCGTTGGCCGCCGGGGCCGATGATTTTGTCGTCAAACCTTTCTCCACGAACGAACTCGTGACTCGCGTCAACGCTCACCTTGGCGCCGCGCTGCGCGAGCGCGCGCTGGTTGGCAGCAACCGTGAACTCGCGTTCCTTGCCGACCTCGGTCGCGGGCTGCTCCGCGCGCTCGAACCGGCGCAGGTGGTGCGGCATGTCGCCGGGGCGACGTACGAAGGCGCGCAGGCAGCGATCTGCGCGGCGGTCGTGCAGACGGATGCGGCGGGCGAAGCCGTTACCTGTCTGTTCGACCGCGAGGGGAGTGCCGACGGCAACGCCTCATTGATCCGCCGCGACCGGTTGCGAGCGTGGCTTGATTCCGCGCCGGTGACATCCGCGCGACTCACCGCCGCGGATGAGTTCTTCCTGAGAGACGACGCGCACCTGCTTGAGTATGCCGCGCCGATCTGTTTCGAGAAGCGCACGCTGGGGGCGCTGATCGTCGCCTTCGACCGAGCCGAAGACTTCGGTGAGACAGAGGCGCGACTGGTCGATGCGGCGGCGCAGCTGGCGGCGCTCGCCGCGCACATCTCGTCACTCTACGCCGCATCGCGCGCCGCGTCGGCGAGCCTTGCCAGGCAGGTTGAGCAGCGCACTGCCGAGGCGGAGGCACAGCGGCGCTTCACCGAGGCGATCATCGACAGCCTGCCGGTGTCGCTCTACGCCATAGACCGCAGCTACCGTGTCGTCGCGTGGAACCGCAACCGGGAGTTGGGCGTGCAGGGCATCGCGCGTCACGAGGCCATCGGGCGGAACATCTTCGACGTCCTCACCAGACAACGCGGCGAAACCTTCGGACGCGAGTTCGCGCGCGCCTTCGAAGTCGGCGAGATCGAGCGCATCGAGCAGGAGACGGAAACGGCTGGCGGGGCAACTCAGCATTGGCTGATTAGCAAAGTTCCGATGCGCGCCGAGGACGGCGAGGTGTCACACGTGATCACCGTCGGCGAAGACATCACCGCGCGCGTCGAAGCCAACCGCGCTGTCGCGCGCACCGAAAAACTCGCCGCCGTCGGGCGGCTGGCCGCCGGCGTGGTGCATGAGATCAATAACCCGCTGGCGACGATTTCGGCGTGCGCCGAGGCGCTTGAATCGCGCGTCGCCGAGGGTGTCTTCGGCAGGTCGGCGGAAGTGGACGAACTGCGTGAGTATCTGGGGTTGATTCGTGACGAGGCGTTCCGCTGCAAGTCGATCACCAACGGGCTGCTGGACTTCAGCCGCGCGCGCGCCGGTCGTTACGCGCCGGTCTCGGTGGGCAATGTCGTCATGTCGTCGTCGCGTTTACTGACGCTGCAACGGCGTAACGCAGCGGTCGAGATTCTCGTCGACGTCGCGGACGACATGGAAGATGTTTCAGGTGACGAAGGGCAATTGCAGCAGGCCGTCATCACGCTCGCGGAGAACGGGATCGACGCGATGCCGGACGGAGGCACGCTGATGTTGCGGGCGCGTCCCGGCGAGCGCGGCGCGAGTGTGGTGATCGAGGTGGGCGACACTGGCACCGGCATCCCGCAGGAAGACATCGCAAAAATCTTCGACCCCTTCTTCACGACGAAAGAGATCGGGCGCGGAACGGGACTCGGACTCGCCGTCTGCTATGGTATCGTAGCGGAGCACGGCGGGCGTATCAGCGTCGATTCGGCGCTCGGACGTGGAACGACATTCACATTGAAGTTGCCCACAACCTCTCGCGATGGAGACCGAACAGCTTGAGTCAGCCGACAATCCCTCCGACGAAGATTCTGGTCGCCGAAGATGAATCGAATCTTCGTCTGGTCATCCAAAAAGAACTGCAACGGTTAGGTCACGAAGTCGCCGCGGCACCCGATGGCGAAGCAGCGCTGCGCCTCCTCGAAGAGGGCGCGGTCGATGTGCTGTTGTGTGACATCAACATGCCGCGCCTTGACGGGATGGAGTTGTTGCGCCGCGTCCACCAACGACCGAATCCACCGGAAGTAATCATGCTCACCGGCGTCGCGAGCGTCGAGACGGCCATCGAAGCGATGAAGCTCGGCGCTTACGACTACCTCTCGAAGCCGTACCGCATCAACGAGCTTGATGCGCTCGTCAAACAGGCGGCGGAGAAGCGCCGGCTGCGCGTCGACAACCAGCGTCTGCGTGCTCAACTCGCCAGGCAGTCGGAGACGCCGGAAATCGTCTACGTGTCCGCGGCGATGCGCGAGGTGATGCGGCTGGTCGAGCGCGTCGCGCCCTCGGATGCGTCGGTGTTGATCTCCGGCGAGTCGGGGACGGGCAAGGAGTTAATCGCGCAGGCGATTCACCGCTTGTCGCAGCGCGCCGACAATTCGTTCATCGATTTGAACTGCGCCGCGATTCAGGAGACGCTGCTTGAGTCAGAGTTGTTCGGATACGAATCGGGCGCGTTCTCCGGCGCGAAGGCGCGCAAGCTCGGCCTGTTCGAATTGGCCGACCGCGGCACGCTCTTCCTCGACGAGGTGACGGAGTTGCCGCCGCCGCTGCAATCGAAACTGCTGCGTGCGATTGAGACGCGTTCGTTCTACCGGGTCGGCGCGGTGCGCAAAGTTCAGGTCGATGTGCGCATCGTGGCAGCGACGAACCGTGACCTGAACACCGTCCTCGCCGATGGTAGCTTTCGTTCGGATTTGCTCTATCGCATCAACGGGTTTCAAATCGCGCTACCGGCTTTGCGCGAGCGCCCCGAAGACATCGAGCCGCTGGCCCGTCACCTGCTGAACCAACTCAGCGGTACCCACCCGCCTGAACTCACGCCCGAAGCACTGGCTGCCCTTACCGCGTACGACTGGCCAGGTAACGTGCGCCATTTGCGCAACTGTCTAGAGCGCGCCACGCTACTCGCCAACGACGGGCGCATCACGATTGCCGAACTTCCGCCGGAGACCGTGCGCCGCTCGCCGGCCCACGCAACGACCCCATCCACCGCGCTCAACTACGGTGCCGGGGTGACTCCAGACCCCGCCGATAACGAAGCCTTTGTCCCACCGTCGTTGCGCGAAGCTGAACGCCAGCAAATTCTCGCCGCCCTCGAGCAGACAGGCTGGCACCGCGGCAAGACCGCCGAGATGCTCGGCATCTCGTCCTCGACGCTTTATCGACGCCTGCGCGACTACAATCTGGACCGCCACCAGTAAGCCTCTTGAATGTGAACGCGGTTGACGGTGCGAAGGGAACTGGAATCAATTCCAGGCGCCCGGTCGTCGAACCGGCTCCACGGGTCAGCGGAGTGGGCCACAACGCTTCTCACTCACTGAAGCACACTTAGCGATGGTGAAGCGGCGCTCCCCGAAAAGCCCTTCACCACGCCATATCTTCAATACCCTCACGGGTAAGGTGCCGAGAACTGTTGAATGGGAATCAGGAACCGGTGTGAGGTCGCGTATTCAGCTGCCGCCGCCGGTCACGGCCGCATTCTTTTCGGCGGGTTTGGCGAGCGTGCGTCGCACTGCTTCGGCCTCGTCACGGCGGTTGGTGCGCTGATACAAAATCGCCAGCCGCTGAAGCGCGATTGGTGCGTTCGGCTGGAGGCGAAGGGCCGCCTCGAAGTGCTTGACGGCTTCTTTGTCGCGCCCGACGCTTTCGAGAATCTGCGCGACCCGGACCCGCGCGTTGAACTCGCCGCCCGCCCGCGCAAAGCTCTTATAGGCATCGTCAAACTTGCCGAGGCGTGTCTGCACCAAGCCGATGTTGTTCTGGATGGAAGGGTCGTTCGGCAGGCGCTTGGCCGCTTGCTTGAGGCGCTTGAGGGCGAGGGGTTGGTTGTTATTGAGGTAGAGTGAGTACCCAAGGCCAGCGAGCATCAAGGGGTCGTTCGGCACGGCGACAAGTGCGCGCTCGTAACATTCCATCGCCTGCTTGTGCCAGCCGCGTCGGCTGTAAGCGCGGCCGAGCAGGTCATTGGCTTCGAGCAGGTTTGACCCGATGCCTGCGGCGATAGACAGTTCCGCAATCGCTTCGTCCACGTAACCGCTCTCCAGTAACGCACGCCCCTGTGCCAAGTGATCTGAGGAGATGCCGTCAATCACCGGCTTCCACGCGACCGGCGCACGGTACTCAGTTGCAGGTGTTGAAGCCGGAACCGGCGCGATGATTGTTTCGCTCCCCGTTGCAAGCGCGGCCACATCATCTGCGGGAACCGGCACCGCTGTTTGTGTGCCACGGGGCGCCGCCGGCAGAACGGTGTGCTGTTCTTGCAGGGCCGGGACGCCACGCGCAGGTGTGACACGCGGGTGTGTCGCGGCGTCAACGCTATCGCCAGGCGCGGGGCCCGCTGTGCTGGTCGCCTTTTTGCTCTTACCGCCGCCGAAAATCCTGGCGACGGCTCTGAATGGCGCACTCAAAACACGCGAGAGACTTTCTCTTTTTTTTGGTGAGCTATTACCCGATGGGATTTTTGGAGAGTCGTCCGTCGTCGTCGACAATGAAGCGATTGAACTGCTCAGCAAGGATGCCGTGCCGTATGAAATCCACGGAAAGATGATTAAGCCGGAAAGCAGAGAGACCACCACAAGGATGAGGAACACGTTGCGCCGTTTCAGCTTCAAATGCTCTCGAGTATTATTTACAGATGTCTTCATGATTAGCCGACGTGAGGAACTCCAGCCGGGAGTATAGATGATGGGCGCTGCATTGTAAAAGTATGAGGTGAAGGAAAAGGCCCTGCGGAAGGGGCGACCATTCGGGGGAGAGGTCGCC
>JACDEG010000299.1 GCA_013816505.1 Pyrinomonadaceae bacterium
GTCGTGTCTGATCGCCAGATGAGTATCTCAAAACAACAGTTCGCCGGGGCGAGCAAAGCCGGTTCGTCGCTGATCTCGCCATTTGAGCAACGCATAGAAGGCACCGTGGTGCCGAAAATTCCGCCGTGGCTGGAGACGCATCACTTAACCATGCTGACAGTGGTGTGGTGTGCGCTGATCCTCGCGTTCAGCTACCTGGCGCGCGGCGAACGGCGCTGGCTGTGGGGCGTGTCGATGATGATCGTGTGCCAGTATGTCACCGATTTTTTAGACGGCAAGGTAGGCAAGTACCGCAACACCGGACTGGTCAAGTGGGGATTCTACATGGACCACTTGCTGGACTACGTCTTCCTCTGCTCGGTGGTGATCGGTTACGCGTTGATTCTGCCGGAGAGTTCGGGCTACCACCTGCTGTTAATCCTCGCCATCTACGGCGGCTACATGGTCAACTCCTTCCTCGCGTTCGCGGCCACCGAGAAATTCCACATCAGCCATTTGAAACTGGGGCCGACGGAATTCAGAGTCGCGCTCGTCATCATCAACACGCTGCTGATCCTCTACGGCACCGCCCGGATGGTCAAAGTGCTTCCCTTCGTCGCCGCCGGCTCGCTGCTCGGACTCGTCGTTCTGGTCTACCGCACACAGAAAGAGATTTGGAAGATCGACACAGAGCGGCGCGACAACTCTCAATAACCGCGTTGTCAGTGGTCGTCGCAAGTAGCTATTGACACCGCCGACCGCGAGAGCATATCTTGCCCGCGCCCGATGCTCCCCAACTTACCCTAACCAAACCGCTTTCTAATTCACTCAAAAGTGACAAGTGACAGGCGACGGGTGACAAGAAAGAGTTAACGCACGTAAGCTTTCTCCGGGCGGAGCCGATGTGGTGTGGCAAATGATTCTGGCTCACAGGACGATCCTGTGCCGCACCGCATCAATGAATGACGGGGCGCGCCAGTGCTGAAGAGTGGCGACGGCGCCCCGTTTCTTATTCCTCCGTTTAACTTTCGTGAGTATCCGATCAAAATTGCTGCTGATACTCTTCGCGGCCGGCATCGTGCCGATGCTGCTGCTGAGCGTCGCCAATTATTTTAGCGGCGTGCGGGCCGTCGAGCAGGTGCTGCGCGAAGACGCCGATAGCGCCGCCGCGCGAATCGCGCACAATGTTGAAGAGTTGTTGCGAGCGCGCGAATCGAACCTCGTCGGACTGGCGCGGACCGGCGCGCTCGCCGAATACGTGCGCGCCTCCGTCCCGCCGCCCGCCGCCCCTTCGCCAAGCGCCTCTCTGACGAGAGAAGGCCGGCCCCTGCCGGACGGCGTGCGGGCCGAAGTCAAAGCCTTCTTCGGCGGCTATCAAAACTATTACGAGTCGGTGATGTGCCTGGACAGAGACGGGCGGCCTCTGTTCCGCGTCACGCGCGAGCGGGCGGCGGACGGCGGTAGTGGTAGCGCCAGCAGCGCGGGCGAAGTGGTTTTTCAAACAACTGACTTTGTGATGAGCAGCGTGCGCTTCGACGAGCGCGTGTGGGGCGCGTCGACGCCGGTCGCGCTCCGCTCGGGCATCACGCCGGAGCCTTACGGCGCGGCGGTGCGCGCGACGGTCCCGGTCTTCGGCGAGGGTGAGGCCGCCGCGCACGGCGCGCTCGTTGCAGAGATCAACCTGGAAGAGTTGTGCAGCGAGGTGAGCCGGGGCTACGTATCGCCCGACGCGCCGGGTGCGGGTGCGGCGGCGCGCCAGGTGTTCGTGCTTGACCGCACGGGCCGCTACGTCTTCCACACCAGCGCTGCGCTGAAGCATCAGTTCGTGACCGTCCAGACGCCGACCCTGGTGCCAATCGCGCAGCGCATGACGGCGGGCGAGGGCGGCCTCGACTTTTATGAAACGCGAAACGGCGAGAGGTGGTTGGCGGCGTACCGCCCGGCGGCGCGGGGCGAACTGTCGGTTGCCGTCACAAGAGACTACGGCAGCGCAGTGGCTGAGGTGAAAGGCGCTGGATTGTTCGGCATCATTCTCTCGTTCGTCGCGGCGCTGACGGTGACAGTACTGCTGACGCTGGTTGCGCGGCGCGCGGCGCGACGCATTGAGCGGGTTGCCGCCGGCGCGGCGGCGATTGCTAAAGGCGACCTTGATCAACGCATCAGCATCCGCTCCAGCGACGAGATTCGGGGACTGGCCGAAAGCTTTAACCTGATGACCGACCGCCTGCGCGAGCACATCGCGCGCGAAGCCGAGACGCGCCAGTTCGAGTCATTCACGCGGCTCTCGGCGATGCTGACACACGACCTCAAGAACGCGATCACCGGCCTCTCGATGCTCGTCCAAAACCTGGACCGTCACTTCAACGACGAGCGATTCCGGGCCGACGCGATCCTCAGCCTCCGCGAGGCGACCGACAAACTGCGCCGTATTGTTTCGCGCCTGACCGAGCCGGCGAAGAGTCTGAGCGGCGAGTACAAGCGTGACATCAAGCCGACCGACTTAATCCCGATCATCAAACGCGTGCTCGCGACCACTGCCGAACCGGCGCGCCCGCTCTACGAGATCGAGACCACGCTGCCTGAATCCCTTGTGGCGACCGTCGAGCCGGAGCGGATGACGAACGTGATTGAGAATTTGGTGCTCAACGGGATGGAGGCGATGGGCGCGCGCGGCGGGCGCTTGACGGTCGAAGCCGGCCACGACGAGGAGGGGAGAATCTTCTTCAGCGTCGTCGATACGGGCGTCGGAATGAGCGACGATTTTCTACGGATGCGCTTGTTCCGCGCCTTCAGCACGACGAAGGCGCGGGGCATCGGCCTCGGCCTCTACACCTGCCGCGAGATTGTCGAGGCGCACGGCGGGCGACTCGATGTGGAGTCAAAGCTAAATGTTGGCACGCGCTTTTGCGTCGTGCTACCATCCCTCCCGTTCACGTCATCACGCGGCAGTCGGAGCGGCGGCCACAGAGAACAGACGCGGCAGACGCCGGCCATGACCGGCGAGCGCGGGGCATGACGCCAAAACAGCCTTTCACAATTTCCTAATCAACTTAGCGTTGCGTTCGTCGGGCATGATACTTCGCCGGAAGCGCACCACACGGGCGACGCTTTCCGGCGGCATGATCCGCCCGCGAACGTCTACGTCAATCGGGGAAATTCCCATTTTGAAGAACGAGCCAGCAGACGAAAAGGCGACGGTTCTGGTGGTTGACGACGACCGCCTGCTGCGCCGTCAACTCTACTGGGCACTCGCTGAGGGCCACCGCGTGCTCGAAGCCGAGACCCGTGCCGAAGCGATTGAGCATCTGAAGCGTGAGCCAATCGACGTGGTGCTCTGCGACCTGCACCTGCCGCCCGACCTCGACGGAATCAGCGAGGGCCTGGCGGTGATTGAGGCCGCACGCGCCGCGCGCCCCGCAGTGCCGGTCGTCGTCATCACCGGCAGCGACTCGAAACAGGTGGCGCTCGAGGCAATCCGGCGCGGGGCCTACGGGTTCTTTGAAAAGCCGTTCGACGAAGAAGAAGTGGTGCATATCATTTGGCAGGCAGCGCGCGTCCGGCGGCTTGAGCAGGAGGTTCAGCGCCTGCGTTCGGAGCTCGGCGGGCGGCGCGGCTTCGGCAGTCTGATCGGCTCCAGCCCGTCGCTTGAGCACGTCATTAAACAGGCGCGCGCCGTTTCTGACACGACCGCCACCGTGCTGATTACCGGCGAGAACGGCACCGGCAAAGAAGTGCTCGCGCACGCGATTCACGAAGAGAGTTCGCGCGCCGCTGGACCGTTCATCGCCGTCAGTTGCGCGGCGCTTCCCGAATCGCTGATCGAGTCGGAGTTATTCGGCCACGAGAAGGGGGCGTTTACCGGCGCGGTGCATGCGCGCAAGGGGCGCTTCGAATTGGCTGACGGCGGGACGCTGTTCCTCGACGAGATCGGCGAGTTGACCGCCGCCGTTCAGGTCAAACTGCTGCGCGTGCTGCAAGAGCGAACCTTCGAGCGGGTCGGCGGAGCGAAGACCTTCGGCGTCGACATCCGCCTGATTGCCGCCAGCAACCGCGACCTCGAACAGGAGGTCACGGTCGGAACATTCCGCCGCGACCTGTTCTATCGCCTCAACGTCGTGCCGCTCACGCTCCCGCCGCTGCGCGAGCGGCGCGAAGATCTCCCGGTGCTGGCCGCGCACTTCGCTCATAAGGCCGCCGAAAAACATGGGCGCGTGGTCAGCGAGTTGGACCCCGGACTGCTCGAAGCCCTCCAGGAGTATGAGTGGCCGGGCAACGTCCGCGAGTTAGAGAATTTGATCGAGCGGCTCGTCGTGCTGACGAGCGGGACGCGCCTCGGCACAGAGTTTCTACCGGAGAAAATGCTTCGCGTGCTGCCGGTCACAAGCGGCCCGGCAAACGACGAGACGACGTTCGAAGGCGCGGTGATGGCTCTCAAGCGCCGCCTGATCGTCAACGCCCTCCATAGCGAAGGCGGCAACAAGGCCGCCGCCGCCAAGCGCCTCGGCATCAGTCGCTCATACCTTCACCGTTTAGTCAGCGAACTCAACATCCAGCCGGCCTGACGAGACGGCTGCTCCGCACGCAGCCGGCGGCAGAGTCCGGGCGCCGCATCATCAAAGAAGAGCTGGCCTGCTGACTGCCACTTGACCAGCACCGCCCTCACACATCCTCTTTCAAATAAGCATCTGCCCAAAAGTTTTTCAGGATGAGCGTCGAATAAAAGCGCCGTCGTGAGTGGCTTTCACTTTTGCCTTTTACCTTTTTACTTTTGCCTTACTGCGTACATCCGAACACACACGACATCTCTTCGGAAACGTCCACAGATGTGCACACGCCGGGCGCGTCCGTGTCCACTGTGGTTCACACACGTTAGCCGCCGGCTTGCGGCAAACTGCTTAGCAACCGGCATGATCACTGAGCGAAACGCAGGATTTCGGTGGATGGCATCATTGGCATGCGTGTTGCCAATGTATAGGTTGGATTGAAAATGTGTAGGCCGGATTGAAAAGGTCGGGCGCGTTACAGAAGCGAAAAAAAAAGATGTGCGCGACGCTGACCAGGGAAGTCGCAAGCAGAACCATCGAGGCGCTTTCAAAGTCAGCGGGCGAATTTAACCAAAAGATGAAACCGAAAATTTTAATTGTTGATGACGATGTGGCCATCACACAGCAACTATTTTGGACTTTGTGCGACGAGTATGAAGTGGTGACGGCTAACGATATGTCGACAGCGATCCGGCGCGTTGTCATCTACGAGCCGCCCGTCATCGTGCTTGATTTACATCTGCCCCCGACGCTTGATGCGCCGGATTCGGGGATGCGCGTTCTCCAATACATCAGGGATAATTTTTCAGCGTCGAAGGTTTTTGTGACCAGCTCAGCGGCGACCGCCGAGATGCAGCGGGCCTGCCTCGAAGGCGGTGCGGAAGGATTCTTCAGCAAGCCGCTTGATATTGAGAATCTACTCGCGTCCGTGCGTCGAACGGTCCTGGCACGCTGCGTCGAGGCGGCTTAACGGAATAACCTGACGGATCGGCGGCCCTTCGCGGCGAATAAAGCAGGTCGCCAGAGAGTGATTTGAGTTCGGGACGAGGAACATCCGCGCGCTTTACCCACCCGTCCCGTTGATCTTTTAAAACTTACGAATTCGGCCCTCGCCCCCCCTTTCGAGAGGCCGTGTCACGCCCCGCGCGTTACGGTACCCCTTCAACCGTGTGCGGTGCGCCAAAGCCCCCGCTTCCAAAATTGACTCCCGCCCAGAGTCGCGGGGGCTTTACTTTCTTTTAACTCAAAAGTGACAGGTAAATCGTGACAGGGGACAGGAAAGTTTAGATTCTGTGCCGCACGCGGTCGTTCTGTGAGCCAGCAGCCTGAGCGAAAAGTTATCCCCGCTCGGAAGAACTTACGTGCAGTAACTCTTTCTTGTCACCTGTCACTCGTCACCTGTCACTTTTGAGTTTTACCGACGCTTGCCATCCGCTCTCCGAGCATCTGCTTTCGTGCCTTCCCGCCTCAGTATCGTATAATGCCCGCATGCGGTGATAACATGAGCAGGGACGAACTCGTCCGTCCGCCGCTTTCTACACTTTACCCAAACATGAATGATGATTAAGTTTCTTCACATCGCCGACATCCATCTCGGCTGCCGCCGCTACAATTTGGAAGAGCGCCCACAGGATTTTTTCCGCGCGTGGAACGACGTGATCGAGCGTTACGTGCTGCCGAACAGTCTCGACTTTGTGTTGATCGCCGGCGACTTTTTCAACGCGCGCAAGGTCGATCCGCAGACCATGAACCACGCCATGATCGGCCTGCGAACGCTCAAAGATGCGCGCGTTCCGGTGCTCGCCATCGAAGGCAACCACGACATGCATGAAGCGACGACGAGCTTTAGTTGGATGCGCTCGCTGTCGCAGTGGGGATTCATCAAACTCCTCGAACCGACGCGCGATGCGGAGGGGCGCATTGTGATGACGCCGTGGGACGAAGAGAGTCGTTCCGGTTCGTACATCGATGTCGCGGGTGCGCGCGTCTTCGGCTCGCACTGGTACGGCACCAGCGCGAACGCCGCGATGGGCATCCTGGCGGATGCGATTCGGCGCGCCGCGACGCCGGGACTCTTCAACATCCTGATGCTTCACACGGACGTCGAGGGACAGATCAACCGCCCGATCCCGGCGCTCTCCGTCGAGCGTTTGAAAGAACTGCGCTCGCTTGTCCATTACGTCGCGCTCGGCCACACGCATAAGCGCTTCGAGGTTGACGGCTGGGCGTTCAACCCCGGCTCGCTCGAAGCCTGCACGATTGATGAGTATCGCGAGGAGCGCGGCCTCTACCTCGTCACCATCGACGACCAGCATCACGTCACGGCGCAGCATATTCGAGATTACATCCAGCGTCCCTTTCAGCGACTGACGTTCGACGTGTCGGGCGCGCTCGACGCCGAGGCCGTGCATCAGGGGGCGATGGAGGTCGTCGAACGCGAAGCGCGGCGTCACGACGAAGACGCCGGCGGCCCCGCCCCAATCATTGAGATCACGCTCCGCGGCCACCTCGGATTTAAGAACTCGCTGCTCGACCTCAGTCGGCTGCGCGAAGCTGCGCGCGCGTTGACCGGCGCGCTGCACGTGATGGTTCGCAACCAGAGCGTGCCCGTCGAGTATGCCGTCGCCGCCGGGCTGGACGTGGACGCTTCGCGCGAACTGCGCGAGCGACGCATCATCGAAGATTTAATCGCCCGCGACACACGCTTTCGCGAACGGGCGCGCGACATGGCTGAACTCGTTATCGAATCAAAACGCCTCGCCCTGAGCAGCGAATCGCCCGACAAAATCCTTGAATTGATTTCGCAAAAAATCGCAGACCAGACAAAAGAACCTGCGGCCATCGAAACACCCGATGCGTCCGAACATGCGCCCGCGACCCCAACCGCCCTTGATGCGATTGAGCGCAACGCCGCCGTATCGTAACAAGATGTTGGGCAGTTACTTTTGAAACCGTAAGGAGCAAGAACATGAATGTTTTTATTTCCGCCTTGTTGATTGCATCGTCTTTTTTTGGACTTGTTTCTTTGAAAACGCCAAAAGTTAAAACCGAAGATTTGCAGACTCTGACGGGCGCAGTGTGGACGGGAAATTTATCCTATTTGGACTACCGGAAAAACAAGAAAGTTTCGATTCCCTCTCATCTAACC
>JACDEG010000748.1 GCA_013816505.1 Pyrinomonadaceae bacterium
GAACTGCCCGAGGCGGCAGAAGCTGCCGTAGTCGTCGGCGTCAGCGCGCGCCGCGAAAATCCGGCGATAGCGTTGGAGCTGCCGGCGCGATAGGTGGAGCGTGCCGTCCTCCTGGCAGCTTTTCATCAGACGATCTTCGACATACTCTTCGGTGTTGACCTGAATGAAGTAGCAGACCACGCCCGCACGCCCGAGCCGTTCGCGCGCCTCGGCGAACTCGGAATCGCTTGCCGAATCGACGCCGTCGGTCAGCGCCACAAGTGCCCGGCGCCCGCGCGCTTCATCACGCGGTGGCTCGCCGAACACGTCGCGGGCGACGCGCTCCAAGCTGTCATAAAACGGCGTCCCGTTGCTCGAACCAAGCGCTTCGACTGCCTGCCGCAAAGCTTCGCGGTCACTTGTCAACGGTGTCTTGATTTCAACGGCGGCGAGTGTCTCCTCACCCTCCCGCGCGGTATTGAAGGCGATCACGGCTACGCGGTCGCCGGGCCGCAGCGCGTCGATGAAGGCGTTCGCGGCGCGCCGAATCAGCGCCACCTCGCCGCGCGTCGAGCCGGATGTGTCGAGCAGTAACGCGACTTCGAAGGGTGCTTCGGTGGTCGCAAAGTTGGCGAGTCGCTGCGGGCTGCCGTCCTCCAACACCACGAAGTTATCGGCGCGTAGGCCGCTCAACGGGCGCCCGCTGCGGTCGGTGACAATCGTCGGGACGGTGACGAGTTGCGTCTCGACACGCACCACCTCGTCTTCGTCCACCTCTTCGCTGACGGCGGGCGGGGCGGCGGGTGACGGTCGCCGCGAAGCCGGCGGTGTTGGGTCTTGTGGACTTTGTGGAATAGGCGTCGAGCCGACGCGCCGCGGGCGCTGCTGTTGTGTGGGCGCCGGTTGTTGCTGAACGCGCGAGGTGGCGGACGCGCTACTGACAAGCGCGTTGCCGAGGGACGCGCCGAAAGCGAACGTTGCCGCTGTCATCGCCGTCGTTATCGACCAGATGAATAATGACCGGGCGCGTGGTCGCGCCGGCGGCGTGTTTGATGAACTCTCGATCACGGCTGTAAACTCTCTCGGAAATAATTTCATTGTCGTTAAATATAGACGCAAACACGCGCCGACGAAAAGGAGCAACGCACCGATGACGATTATTGGCAGACTCGACGAGCAGGTTGACGATATTTTAATCAGGCCGCTAATCAACCATCATGAGTCCGCAATAGGCCCTGGGCCAAAGTCGCCAGACTCAGTCGCCAACGATCCGCCGGCGCACAGTTCACCAGCGCGCAGTTCATTAATAGGGTCCGCGGAATCTCACGAACGGCGCGGCGTTGATAAACCGGACGCGCGACCACTGCCCGTCTGGCTATTATGAGCGAAAGACGTTGTTTCAACCTCACGTGCTGAGACGGCGCTCGCGCCGCGGACGCGCGAACGACTGCGCGGTCGGTGACGTGACTGCGGGCGGACGGTACACGCGGGCACGGGCGTGACGGTTCAATTACCTTTCAAGAGGAACGAGTCAACATGAGTTTTTGGGAGAGTGTGACGAAGATCGTCGAGAAGCAGTTTGTGGACCGCGCATTTAACCTGAGCGGTCAGCACAAAGATTTTTTCTGCGAGACTTGCCGACGCATCACAGATCACGTCTCGATCAGTCATGCGGCCAGTTTGCGGCGCGCCAACCGACAGGAATCGCGCGGCGTGCGTGTCGTTTCACACCTGGTTGGTAAGCTGAGCGACCTCAACCCGGCAGAGAACATGCTGGTCGGCAGACCCTACCGGTGCGGTGGCTGCGGTCGCGAGATCGTCGATTAAAAGAGCACGGCAACCCTGCTTGACACTCTTCGCGCTCATCTCTTAGGATGTCACCCACGCTCTTCATCGAATCGTATGCATGTTGATTGGAGCACAGGTCTTTGGAGCGAGTGTTCGTCGTAATGGTGTCGGTAAAACCCGGCGCGTGGTATTGGCGCGACGCTCTCCGAAGGCACGTATGTCAACGGTAGACGGCCACCCTTACAAGGTGGAGGTTGGGGGTTCGAATCCCTCCGTGCCTACCAGACAGGGGCGACATTAAAGAAGTAGCCGCCCGTCTTTGAAATCAGCCTTGAGTTTTGCGGAGTCGTAGTTCAGTTGGTTAGAACGCCGGCCTGTCACGTCGGAGGTCGCGGGTTCGAATCCCGTCGGCTCCGCCACTTATTTGTGGCACTTCAAGCATTTGCAGCCGTCCTTCGGGGCGGCTGTTTATGTTTTACGGCACGCACATATTAATCTTCCCTGTCACTGACCGTTTCTCTTCCACGCATCGATAGCGCGACAGACGTAATAGCGGTAACCTTCCGCAGTAGTGCGCCCGGCTGCCGTGAGGCGGCACATCCCACAGTTGACCAATCCTCTCAGC
>JACDEG010000749.1 GCA_013816505.1 Pyrinomonadaceae bacterium
CCTCCCAGCCGCGCTTCTCAAGTGCGTCACAGACGCCGCGCACCGCCGAGTGTTCGATGGAGGAAGTGATGATGTGGCGTCCATGCGGTTCGGCTGCTTCGGCGATGCCGCGAATCGCGAGGTTGTTTGCCTCCGTTCCGCCGGAAAGCAGGACGATTTCGTTTGGGCGGGCGTTCACGAGTGCCGCGATTTCGCGCCGCGCACCATCGACGGCGGCGCGCGCTTCCTGCCCGAAGAAATGGACGCTTGAAGCGTTGCCGAACTTCTCCATCAGAAAAGGCAGCATCGCCTCGACCACACGCGGGTCAACCGGCGTCGTCGCGCTGTGATCCATGTAGACTCTACGCATTGAACTTTGATGCCTTTATGCCAGGAGATGTTTTATGATTAAACCGAGAATGCGCGCCAACCCCGCAGTTCGGTCGCGGCATCTCAAAACCGTGGGCGCGCTTTCCCGGTCAGTTTTGCCTCGTCGGTGATTTCCCTCGCACGTATCGCCCGTGCCAGCCTAGGGCGAACGCATTATAAGTTGTTAGCCTGTCAGAACTTTGAGCAGGTAGTTGGTGTCCCAACCAGCTTTATTGCGTTTGATTTTCACTCCCACCTTCGCGGTCTTCTCTCTTTTCAGAAGATTCACCGCAATGTGGCGCAACGTGGCGAAGTTTTCCGCCCCGTGATCCGTGCGTATCTGACACTGGTCTTCGCGAAACGCGACATCCAAGACCCAATGTAGTGAGTTCTCTATCCCCCAATGCTTTCTTACTGCTGCGAACAACTCTTGAGCCTCGCTTCCAAGACTCGAAATGAAATATCGGGTTTCAAGTGACCGCTTCTTTGTACTCAACTCTAATCTTTCCGCTTCCACCGCGCAGATGCTCCGTAAGCCGCGCCATTCTGCTTTGTTATTCAACCATTCCACATCCTCCACGCTCCAGTATCTTCTGGTTTCTATTCGCCCGTGATCTTTCTCAACCGATTCCGCATAGCTGTACTCAAGTTGCTTGAACTCTACCGCTCTGGCCCACTGGAAATACTCCCGCACTTCCTGATGCAGGATGCCTTGATTGCCCTTGAGCGAGATACAATAGTCAGCCTGTTGCTCAACGATCTGCTCGACAATCTCACGCTGACACCCCATCGCATCTATTGTCACGATGCAGCCTTCGATCTCTAACAAGCGCAACAAACGCGGAATCGCTGTGATCTCATTCGACTTCTCCCCGGTCTTGATTTGCCCCAGCACAAGGCTGTTTGTCGTCGCCCACGCGCTGACCATTCTGATCGCCGACTTGTCGGTCGTGCGCTCAAAGGTGCCGCGCAACGCCTTCCCATCTACTGCAACTATCTCACCTTTGGTTTGTTCCTGGACCGACTCGATCCACGCCAAAAAGCAGCGTTGAAACTCCGCCGGCTTGAGTTTGCCGAACACGCGGCGAAATGTATCGTGTGAGGGTATCCCGTTCTCCAAATCAAGAAATGTCTCGAACCACGCGCGCTTGGCTGCGCCAAATTCTGACATCTCGACGAATGAATCCGCACCGCAAATCACCGCGCAGATGCCTACTGCAATGATGTCAATCAATTGATGGCGCTTGCAGCGCTCGATGCGCGGGTCAGCCAAATCCCCGAAGTAAGCCAGAATGCTTGATTCTTTTCGCTCGTTCGACATTGAGACGGACTCCTTTTGCTTAACAGTCCGTCCAAACTACACGCCGTGGATCAGCAACTCAAACCTTCTATTCCTTTCATTTATAATGCGTTCGCCCTATATTTGAAGGCGATGATTCACCTAGCGATGGTGCGCTTGAGTGCTGCGGCGACTTGCACTCAAAGCTCCATGCGGAGTGCCAGCCGCCAGCGGTTAGAATCAAAGCGTTAAGCTTCAGCTTTTTGAACAGCCTCTAGACTGAAAGCCAGTAAGAAAAAACGCTTTCATAAGAATCTACCCGGAAAAGAAACAAGCTGCGAGAAACTAAAGTCTCTCGCAGCTTGTTTCAGATACTGGCTCCCCATGCTGGACACTGTTCGAACATTCCTGATTACGCCTCTTGTGGATGCAGCAGCAATTCTGAAGCAATTACAGGAAACCTCCTTTTTTACATAAGTCCCTGCCGGCTGGGAGTCGTGGAGTCTTTTCGAGCTTTTTGCCTGAATGCCGAGTTGCAGTATCAAGTTGTATTGAGCGACCTGTTGCTTACGGGGGCCCCCGTCTTCTGCTCATCCTAAATCGAGGGTGGTGAAAGCGTATACGGCGCGGTGGGCTACTCGGTGCTGCTACTCGCGCTTGGGGCCTTGCGGGTAACATCGTCTTCACCCTCACGTATCACGCGACGAACGGATTCTTCCGACCCGCCGAGTGGCCGCCCGTCGCGAATAGCGCCTTGGCCGTGAA
>JACDEG010000300.1 GCA_013816505.1 Pyrinomonadaceae bacterium
TGATTGAACTCTATTCCCAATAATGTCTAATTTAACCCGAAACGACACAACTACTACTTCACCGTCACCGCGACCTCTTGCTTGCCGCATGGTGAAGTGAAGGTGATGATGAATGTTCCGACGGCGCGGCTGATCGAACTGATGGTGAACTTGAGCGTGTTGGCGTCGGTCGACGATGGCGGTTCCGCAAGCACGATGATGTCCGACCAGTTGGTCGTTGCGGCCCTGACACGGTCGGCGCTGACCGGCGCGTCGAAGCTGACTGTCAGACTGGTGGAGCCTCCGTGATTGATCTCCAGCGCAGTTTGATTAATGCTGATCGAGCATTTTTCAGCGCGTGCCCCGCGACGGCGCTTACTCGCCGACGGTGCGGCATTTGTCTCGCTCACCGCCGACGACGGGATGGCAGCGGCGGGAGTTGATGCGACCGTCGATGATTCCGGTGTGGCCTCCGGTGCATTTACCGGTGGGGCCACGGATGATGTCGTGGCAGCAGCGGGCGCGGATGTTTGAAGTGTTTCGGGTGTCCCGCGTTCCGCCGTCTCTGTCGCGTCGCCCTTTGCTGCTTCGGTCACGACGGCCCTCTCTGCGCCAATCTGGCCGCCGGTATTCACACTTTTCTCTTCCACCTGATCGGCTTCGATGCGCCGCGGCGGATCGTTCTGCAAGCTTGGCTCCGGCGTGGCAGCAGACGAAAGCGCGGACGGGGTGCTCGCCGCCGCCGCCGGAGTTGTCGTCGCCAACGGTGTCGCCGCTCCGAGTTTGGCGTCGAAGCCAGAGAGCGAACCGTTCACTCTGCGGTAGAGAGTTTCGATGACTACGCGCCGCGCCGGACTCGGCGCACGCCGGTCGTAACCCCTCATCAACACTGCCAGTGCCTCGGCTTGGTTGCCGTTCGCTTCGAGCGCCAGACCGAGGTGCCACATCGCGTCGCGCCACCACAGCGTTGCCTCCGGCAGCACACTTATGGCACGCCGCAGACGCACCGCCGCCTCAGCCGCCTGGCCCTGCCTGAAGAGCGCCTGACCTGCCACGTCCTCGATGCGGCCCCGCAGGATGTTAGAGAGTATATTGCGCGGCACGGCGGGAAGCTCAGGAGTCGTGCCCGCAGCGATGTCGCGCGCGCGGATGTCGCGCAACGAATCGGCCAACACCGCGACTGATGCGACCGGGACATCAAGCGCGGCCTCAACCCCGCCCATCGCCGCCTCGCTCGCTTCCAAAACTTTTGTCAACGCCGCACCGTGTCGGAGCAGGCGCTCGGCGACGTAGAGCTGCCGGAAGGCCCGCATCGCGTCGGCGCTGCCGCGGCTACCACTACCACCGGCGACGAGAAAGTCCTCGGCGGCGCGTTCACCCTTCGCGTCCGCTGCGCCGGTCGCGAGGTGAAACATCAGCAGACCTTTCAGCAGGCGCGCATTCTCTTCGGTGTCGGCAGGTGTCGCCTGAAAGATACTGGCGCGGCGCTCCGGCGCGAGCAACTCGATGAAGTCGGCGGCGCGCGCCGCAACGCGACCCGCGAGTTGAGTTTCGATCTGCCCATCCTTGATGGCGAACGTGCGCGCCAACTCCTCCGCCGCCTCCTGGTACAGACCCGCGGCAGCGAGCGCGTTGGCAAGTTCGTAATCGAGCGTTGGGAAGCGACCATACTGGCGCGCGAAACGCAAAGCGCGTTCGGCTTCGAGCGGGCGCTTGTCGGCGACGAGCGCGCGGGCGTAGGCGATCTGCGTCCACGTGTAGCGCGGCTCGATGCGCACCGCGCGCTCGGCCAGTTCGATGGCGCGCGCTGCATCGTCGTGTGCCGCGTACCAGTATGCCGCCCCAGCCAACAACGTCAGGTTCGGCGCGGCGGCGGCGAGCGCCGCCCGTACTTCTTTCTCCGCTTCTTCTTTCCGACCACTGTCGAGTAGCGCCAGCACCATCCCGCCGCGCGCTCCTGTATCCTTCGGGTCGGCGACGACTTGCTCGCGGTAGAGCAGCAGCGCCTGCTCTGATTTGCCGGCAGCGCGATACAAGTCGGCGAGATTACGCCGCGCGCTCGCCAGCCGCGGGTCGAGTTCGAGCGCGCGCTTGAATGCCTCGGCCGCCGGGTCGAGTTCGAGCGCGATGCGGTGCGCGAGGCCGAGCGCTTGATGCGCGGCGGCCAACTCCGGCGCGAGTTTGACGGCCAGCGCGGCGGCGCGAGCGGCATCGTCCCCCTGATCGACACTCAGGTAAAAAGCGGCGACTACCAGCAGGCGTTTCGCGTCGGCCTTCGACTTCTCCTCAATGCGCCGCGCGAGGTCAAGCGCCGCCGCACCTTCGCCGCGCAGGAAAAGGTTCGACGGTAACTGCGAGATGACTTCGATGAACAGCTTCTCAGGCATCTCGGACGGAGCGTCGGCCACCGCCCGGCGAAACTGTTCGGTGCCGCCCGCAGCGTCTCCCGCGCGCAAAAGCTCATCGCCGAGCGCCGCTCGTGCGCTCGTCAGCAGATGCGTCGCGCGCGTCAGCACAGGCGAAGTCGGATTCTCTTTGACGAATGCTTCGAGGCGCGTCACGCGCTCCGCCGTCGGCAGCGCCAAAATCGCCGCCAGTTCACCGTCCCGCCCGCCGCCCGCCGCTGACTCACCCGCTTGGGCGGAAGCGTCATTCGCGGTCGCTCCCGTTGCTGAGTCTCGCTCGCCCGCGTTTCTATTGCCGGACTGATTTCCTTCTGCCGCTGTTGTCGTCGACGTCGGCGTTCGCTTCGTCGGTGGCCGGCGTTGTGCCGCTGTCGCGTCGACGCCAACCAACAGGCCACCACAGAGCAGCACCGGCAGGAGGGCGCACGCCGCGAGTCGTTTTGTGTTTCTCATAATAACGTTTACCATTCGATATTCAGTGACCAGCCGCCACGCCAATATTCAAGGCAAAAGTAAAAAGGTAAAAGGCAGAAAGTAAGGGACGAGGAGAGAGTAGGCTCCAGTCGAAGCGTGTGCTCTGATCTCTTAATTTAATGCCAGTGCCCTCGCGTGGCTGAAAGGAGTCGCAATTTTGCCTTTTACCTTTTTACTTTTGCCCTCTATTTAAGGCCCTCAATCAGCACCCGCCCGGTGGCGTTGCTCGGTGGCGTGACGCGCAGCAGCACGGCGAGCGTCGGGGCGATGTCCGATGGCGCGGCAGCTTGCGTGTGGCGTCCCGGCGTGACGCCTCCGCCCATGATAATCAGCGGCACGTGTGTGTCGTATGTATAAGGCGAGCCATGCGTCGCTGTAATCATCGAGTCAGTGAGGTACTTGAAAGCCTCTTGAAAAATCATGACATCCCCGCTGCGGCGAGCGTTGAAGCCATGCAGCGCGCGCCGCGCCAGCGGGTCGGCGATTGAGACCGCGCCGCGCTGAAGTTGCGTGCGCGTGAAGTAGCGCGTGATGCCGGGCACAGACATCGCCGCGTCGCCGCACACGCGCTCCAACTCTTCGCGGTCGACGCCGTCGCGTGCGAGCGCGACCGGGTTGAAGTAGACGCTGCCGTTGCCGAAAGCGGGGCGCTCCCGTTCGCCTTCGCGGTACGTCTGGATGTAGTCGGCGGTGTTGTCCGACGCGCCGCCGCTACTGCGCCCGTAGCGCGCCTTGATCGCGTTGCGCATCGCCTGCAGCACGTCGGAGGTCTTGACGCGCCCGCCTGGTAGATTGAGCGCCGCGGCGTGCTCCGGCACCGGCGCGACGCCGTGATCGGCGGTGAACACGACGAGCGTGTGGCGCAGGCCGACGCGCCCGTCAACGAAGTCGAGCAACGCGGCGATTTGCCGGTCGACGCGCAGCGTCATGTCCATCGCCTCGTGACTGTATGGCCCGAAGCGGTGACCGACGATGTCGTTCGCCGAAAAGCTGACTGAGAGAACGTCGGTGTCTTCGTCCGCGCCGAGCGACTCGTTGATGATCGCCTCTTTCGCGAAGTCGAGCAGCAGGTCGTTCGAGAACGGCGAGGAGTTGAGGGCGTCGTAAAATCCACGTCCCGGCGCGGTCACTCCGCCGTTGATGATGTGCGGAAAGGCGTGCGCGCTCCCCGACTCTCCGAGCTTTTCCCACGCCGCTGCATCCGTTCCGGCGCGCTTGACATACTCGGCCTCCGGCAGCAGACGATCCCAGCGCGCGCCGAAGAATTTGTCCGCCGGTCGTGCGTCGTTGAAGCGCGCGGCCCACGCCGGAAGTTGGTTGAAGTAATAGCTACTGGAAACCATGCTCCCGGTCTGCGAACTGTACCAGTAGGCGGCGCTCGCGTTGCGCCCGGCGGGTAGAATCGCGCCGCGGTCTTTGATCGACATCCCGATCACTTTCGAGCGCCCGGCGGTCACGAGTCGGAGTTCGTCGCCGAGCGTCGAAGCCATCAGGCGGCGCGGACTCGCCCCGCGCTCGTCCGTCCCGCCGCCGAACAGCTTCGTCGCGTCGTCCGAAACGCTGGTCACGCGCCGGCCCGTGTCGCGGTCATACCACTCGTTGGCGATGATGCCGTTTTCCGCCGGCCATGTACCGGTCAACAGAGTCGCGTGACCAGGCGCGGTCTCGGTCGGAATGTGGTCGTACTCGGCCTGCGTCCACGAACCACCGTCGCGCTGCAAACGACCCAAGCCGCCAGCGACAAATAGATCACCGAAGCGCTCCAAGTAATCGTAACGAAACTGATCGACGACGATTAACAACACCAGACGCGCGCGTGCGTTTGCGGGCGCGACAGTCGGCCCCGAAGTGGTAGGAGTGGAGCGCGCACGCTGGCCCGTGCGGCGTGCGTCCGTCGCGTGACCGGGCGCGGGAAAGATAAGTAAGATGACCAGTGCATAAGCCAGGGCGCTCAATACTAAGCGGTCGGGCGAAGGTCGCGGTCCTAATGATTTCGACATAAGAAGCGTTGCGATAGTTTGATGTTGAGGGTCTTTGTTTGCTTAACGAGCGGGCATGATAACATCACGCCGCGCGGCGGCGCGAGCCAGCCGGTTTCCGCTATCATCCTTTTCACGGAGCAGCCATTGTGAATCAACTCGACACCGAATGGGAGCAGCGTGTCCGGCAGGCACGCGAGCGAGCGAGCGCGTCGGGGCGCAGCGATGTCGCCGAATACCTGACGCTCCGCGCGACGAACGATTTGGCGCGCACGACCGGAATAGAGTGGCTGTTCGAAGCATTCACCGCGCTGGCCGGCGAAGCCAATCGCGCTGGCGGCGGCGTCACGCTGGCACGTGAGGAAGGGCACCGTTTTCAATTCGGTAATTCAACGATGGTCGGTGCACGGTTGACGCTGCGCGTTGGCGTTCGCGCGCTGACCATCGAGGGCGGTTGGCCGCGCGCCCCGCGTGACGGCATCGTGCGCGGCGGCGGACTGGCCAATGCATGCGTGAGGCATTTCGGCGACCGCGCGGCAAGCGATGATCTGTTGTTGGTGCAGCGGACGAACGGCGCACCGCAATGGACGGTGCTCGAAACGAACGGCACGCGCACGCCGCTCAGCGAAGATCGTCTGCGCCGCCACATCGAAAAACTCCTCCATCCCCGGTAGCCTTCCGCGTCACTCGTACGCATTCTCACGCAGCCCATATGCGACGCTGCATGCACGTTATGGAACGGCGCACGCCAGTGCTTGCAACACGGCATTGCCAAATGCGATTCATCATTTAATGGACTAAAAATCGCGCCTTTGCTGTCAAACTGCTTCTTCCCGGCGGTGCGGCACAATGCTTGCGAACGGCTTCGGCAGCCGCTCCCATCTCAATCGTCATCCCCGGATGGGGCGGCTCGAAGAATGAAGTTCGACCGCGGTTGCGTCACTCCTCGCGCGTATCCGCTCTTGAAGGTCGCTTCACATGTCAACAATTATTTTTGGCAAGGAGATCATGATGACAACCAACCGACGTTTAACGATTGCTGCTTTCTTCGCCGCCACTTTCTTATCTCTGCTCTTACCTGTGGCCACTTCCGCGCAGGGCTATCCGGGGCCGTGGCAACGCGGGCGCGACCGCGATGTGTCCCGCGACCGCAATCAAGACCGCTACGACCACCGCGCATTGCGCAACGCCGTGCACCGCGTCGAGGATCGCAGCGAAGATTTCGAAAAGCATCTCGACCGTGCGCTCGACCGTAGCCGCTACGATGACACGCGACGCGAAGATCGCATCAACGACATCGCCAAAGAGTTCCGCGACTCGTCCCGGCGTCTGAAGAGCCGCTTCAACGACGGGCGCGACTTAAACCGCAGCGCCGACGAAGCGCGCCGGTTGTTGCAGATCGCCTCGCGCATCGACCGTTTGATGGAGCGCAACCGTCTCGACTCGCGCGCTGAATCCGACTGGAACGATATTCGTTATAACCTGCGCGTCATCGCCGACGGTTACGGCCTGCGGATACGCGATTCCGGTTACGGTGGACGCGGCGGCTATGACCCGTATGGCGGCGGCTCGCGGCGCGGCAACGATGACTGGTGGCGCCGCATCCCCTTACCTTGATTAGCAGTGACAGGTGACAGGTGACGGGTGACAAGATGATTGCCGATTGCCGATTGCCGATTGCCGAACAAGTTGAGTCGCTTTTAATCCGCATTCTGCCATCGCTTGGTTCTGTCCTGTCACCTGTCACGATTTACCTGTCACTTTTCGGGGCGCCGGGCTTGATCCCACGCGGAACGTTTTTGTCTTCGCCCGTCGCCGATGCGACAATGCCGCGCTATGGCACCTCCACCGGGCACCCTCTACCTCGTCGCGACACCCATCGGCAACCTCGAAGACATCACCCAGCGCGCGCTCCGCGTACTGGCGGAAGTTGACTTGATCGCCTGCGAAGACACGCGGCACACGCGCGTGCTTTTAGATCGATACCAGATCAAGACCCAGACCATCAGCTACCACGAACACAACGAGCAGCCGCGCGCCGCCGAACTGTGCGCGATGATCGAGAGCGGGGCGAGTGTCGCCATCGTCTCGGACGCAGGAACGCCGTCGATTAACGACCCCGGTTACCGTGTGGTGCGCGCCGCCGTCGAGCGCGGCCTACGAGTCGTGCCTGTGCCCGGTGCGGCGGCTTTCGTCACGGCGCTTGTCGCGTCGGGCCTGCCGACCGATGAGTTTTATTTTGGTGGATTTCTTCCAGCGCGCATGAGCGCACGGCGCTCACGCTTCGCCGAAGTCCGCGCGCTCGGAGCGACGCTCATCTTCTACGAAGCGCCGCACCGCATCGCGCACTCACTCGCCGACGCACGCGCGGTTCTCGGTGAGCGCGAGGCGGCGGTGGCGCGTGAACTGACGAAGCTCCACGAAGAGATTGTGCGCGGGCGTTTGGGCGAGTTGGCGGCGCGCTTCGACACCGAACAGGCAGCGCGCGGCGAGATGGTTTTAATCATTGACCGGACACCGATTGAAGATCAGGCGGCGAACGGCGGTGGGGTTGAGGCGAGCGTCGCCAAGCGTGTCGCTGACCTCGAAAACGAGGGACTTGACCCGCGCGCGGCGCTGAAACGGGCCGCGCGCGAACTCGGCCACAGTCGTGACGAAGCGTACCGCCGCCTCGTCGCCGAACGCGGGATGCTCAAAGATTGAATCAATAATCTCAACTTAAAGAAGCATCGAACATGGAATGATGGACGTATTCGGTTCTCCTATAGCTGTGTGCAGTTGCGTGCGTCCGTTTAGAGGCGGGCTCTGCCC
>JACDEG010000301.1 GCA_013816505.1 Pyrinomonadaceae bacterium
GTTAATTGTTGAAGGTCAAAAGTGACGGCGACCGCCTCGGGAGTCTGTGCGGCCTGGGTTTCGAACAGGTGGTGCGCACACTGATTCTGTGGGTATCCAGCTTGGGTTGCGTTCCATTCGACCACCAACTGGTAACGCTCAGCTTCACTCAACAGCGGCAACCCTGACAGACGCTGATCAGGATCGGCGACGATGCCGCCCAGCAGACGCTCAAAGTGGCCCAGCATCCGTCTCACCGTAGAAGCATCGAAGAGATCGGTGCTGTACTCGAACACACACGACAGCCCTTCCGCTCCTTCGAACATGAATAGACTCAAATCGAATTGTGATTTTCCGATGTCGAGCGGTAGACCACTCAGCTTCAGTCCCGATAACTCTGAAGCTTGTCCAGGCATATTGTGCAGACCGAACATCACCTGAAAGAGCGGCGTGCGGCTCAGAGTCCGTTCGGGCTGTAGTTCCTCAACCAGCTTCTCGAACGGTACATCCTGATGCGTGTATGCTCCGAGCGTTACCTCTTTGACCCGCGCTAACATTTCCTTAAAACTCGGATCACCCGACAGATCGGTGCGAAGCGCCAGCGTGTTGACGAAGAACCCGATCAGATTCTCAGTCTCCGCTTGGCTGCGACCGGCAATGGGCGTGCCGACCACAATGTCGTCCTGGCTGGTGTAACGCATCAACAGCGTCTGGAAGGCAGCGAGCAGCGTCATAAAAAGCGTCGTGCCTTCGCGCTGGCTGAGCCGCTTAATTCCCTCCGTCACATTCTTCGATAGCGTCAGACGCTGCTTGGCCCCTTGATAACTCTGCACGAACGGATGCGGTCTGTCCGTTGGCAATTCAATCACGGCAGGGGCACCGGCCAGTTTCTCTTTCCAGTATGAAAGCTGTTCTTCCAGCACTTCATCCCGCAGCCACTCGCGCTGCCACACGGCATAATCGGCGTACTGGATCGGCAATTCCGCAAGCGGCGACGATTTATTCTGTGAGAACGTTTCGTAGAGCACACCCAACTCTCGAAAGAATACGCCCGTGGACCAGCCGTCAGCGGCGATGTGGTGTATCGTCGAGAGCAGCACGTGATCTTCTTCGTCTAGTCGTAGCAAGGTCGCCCGGATCAATGGACCGTGAGCCAGGTCGAAGGGAAGCCGCGCCTTCTCTGTTACCAGCCGCAGAGTTTCCGCCTCCCGTCTGCTTTCCGGCAGATACTCGAGGTCGATGATCGGCAGCGTCAGAGTCAGAGTTGGAGCGATGACCTGCACCGGAGTTCCATCAACCGCCGCAAAGGTGGTGCGTAAAGATTCATGGCGCCTAATAATCTCATTGATGCTTTGCTCCAGTGCCGCGACGTTAAGCGGACCACTGAGGCGCAGGGCGGCGGGTACATTATAAAAAGGGCTGTCAGGCTCCAACTGGTTAAGGAACCAGAGCCGTTGCTGCGCGAATGATAAGGGCAGAGAGTCAGCCTCTCTCCTTCGCGAAATTTTCTGCGCGGACGAGAGATTCACCCCTTCTTCCTGAAGTAGTGCCTCAAGCAGTTCACGCTTTTTAGATGAAAACTCGAAGCTACGCTTAGATAAACGGCTCATTTAGTCCTAATCCCCTCAAGCATCAGAGTCTTCTCCTCAAGCATTGCGTCGACATCATCCTCTGAGAGTTTGGCTAGACTGACCATCAATCGTGCGATCTTTTCAACTTTCACACGCTCGTCCGGGTCATCCAGAACCCTTAAGGCTAACCCGGCCACTGTCGGCTCTTCAAAGAGGCTGCGCAACGGCAACTCGACCTGCAACGCTTCTCTTAAATGCGAAATCACCTGCGTCGCCTTTAACGAATGCCCGCCCAGATCGAAGAAATTGTCATGCACTCCGACCTGTTCCACATCCAACACCTCGCTCCAGATGCTGGCCACCACCTCCTCGACCGCACTGCGCGGCGCGACATACTCGGCTGCCAACTCAGGCCGCGTTCGATCCGGCTCCGGCAGCGCCCGCCGATCTACTTTCCCGTTCGGAGTCAACGGCATCTCGTCTAACAACACGAACGCCTGCGGCACCATGTACTCCGGCAGCTTCTCCTCCAAATACCGACGTAACTGCGGCGCTAAACTGCGGAACAGACTGCGCGCCAACGGCTGATTCGCGTAATAACTCCACGCCCGCTCCACACCGCCGCCCTTCTCCGCTGCGCCAGGCCACCTGATCGCGGGAATCCCCTTGCCCTTCTCCGCCGCCACTCTCGCGGTGCGGTTCGATGGTGCGGCGTCTATCGTTGGCGCATGCCGGCGTCGCGTATACACCACATCACAGTGCCCATCACGCCCGCCGCCCGCCCAACTGACCTCCACTTCGTACGGCAGCCCGGCGCCGAGCGACCACAACTCCTCCGGATTCACTCCCTCGCCGCGCACCTTCGCCAACGCTTCCCGCAACTCGCCAACCGTCGGCAGACTCTCTCGATTCGCCACCAACTCCATAATCCGCGTCGCGGCCAACACCCGCGCATTCGGCACACGCGCGATGCCCAACACCTCCGGCTCGGTCTGCTCCAATATCTGTCGCACCGCCGCGACGGTCAGCCCCTCTCGGTGCCACTCTCGCCACGTTACATCCAACGGCGCCGTCGCCTGCTCTGTCGGCTGCTCCGCCACCTCTTCGCCAACATGCAACATCACATCGTAGCGAAACCGCGTCAGTTCGTTGTCGGCGGTCCCGCGCTTCGGCAGCACCTCCACGCGGCTGATCCGCCCCAGACGCTCGCCGAGCGCCGTGAAGAAATCCGGCGCCACCACCAACTCGTTCTCCTCCACCAACTGCTCCTGCACGCGCTGCCGCAACTGCTCAGTCGTCAGCTTCGCACTCGCCCGCGTCAACTCTACCGACGCATGAAACGCTTCCAACAATTCGTAGTTGCGCACGTCACCGATGAAGATCGCGCCGCCCGGAGCCACCGCGCTGATTGCTCCTTCCAATACCTCCACCAAATATTGAATGCTCGGAAAATACTGCACCACCGAATTGATCACCACCGTGTCATAGATCGCCGGCGCTATCCCCTCGAAGTCATTCGCTTCGCGCCGCATCAGCGCCACGTGCGTCAGACCTCTGGCTGCGACCTGCGGCGACAGATTCTCAATCACCGCTTGCGAAAAGTCCGTCCCCACGTACTGCTCGCAGTGCGGCGCCACTTTGAACAGCAACAAACCCGTGCCGCACCCGATCTCCAACACATGCTTGGGCTTCACCGAAAGTATCCGCTCCACCGTGTGCGCCTGCCACTCGCGCATCTCGGCGGCAGGAATCGCCTCGCCCGTGTAACTGCTGTTCCATCCCGTGATGTCGAAGGCCGCGTCTTCGTCCTCGCCGACACCTTGATGATAGAGGTCTTCATATAGGGCTTGCCAGTGACTGACTTGCGCCGCCTGCAACTCGGTGCTGGCGGATTGCTCTTCCAGTGCAGTCGGCTCCGCGTGCTGCGTCACATAGGCAATCAGCCGCTTGTCGCCAACGCCATCCTCTCTGGCAATCACTATCGCCTGCTCCACACGCGTGTGCTCACTCAAGACCGCCTCGATCTCCTCCAACTCGATGCGATAACCTCTGACCTTCACCTGGCTGTCCAGCCGCCCTAAAAATTCCAGCGTGCCATCCTTCAGATAGCGCACCTGATCTCCCGTCCGGTACAGACGCCCTTCCGCCTCATCACTAAATGGATGCGCGATGAACCGCTCAGTTGTGAGTTCCGGCCGATTCAGATAGCCTCTCGCCAATCCGTCGCCGCCAATGTAGAGTTCGCCCGGCACACCCACCGGCACCGGTTGCAGTCGGCCGTCCAACACATACACCTGTGTGTTTGCCACCGGTCGCCCAATCGGCACACTACCGTTGAGTGGCGTCCCCGTCATGATCGTGTGGCAGCACGTAAAGGTCGTGTTCTCGGTCGGGCCATAGCCATTAATCAGACGACACTGCGGCACTTCACGCAGCAACTTTTCGACATGCGATACCGACAATACATCACCGCCAGCCAACAACTGACGCACGCCGCGGAGGCCATCCACATGACCATCCACCATTTGGTGAAACAGTCCGGCGGTCAGCCATAAGGTCGTGATACGCTCAGCGATGAGCACCCGGCTCAACTCCTCGAGCGACGGCGTGTGCGCGGGAAAGACGACCAGCCGCGCGCCGTTCAACAGACATCCCCACAACTCAAAGGTCGAAGCGTCGAACGACACGGGAGCAAACTGCAAAAAGACTTCCTCCGCCGTGAAGTCGACGTAGTTGGTATTCCTGACCAACCGCACGATGCTGCGATTGGTGACGGCGACACCTTTCGCTCGGCCCGTCGACCCGGACGTGTAGATGACATACGCAAGGCTCTCCGCGGTCGCGCCGCTCGACAGGTTGTCGGTACTCTCTGTGCTGATTGCCTCCCACTGGCTATCAATACAAACCACCTCAACGTTTGGCGCCGGCACACTGTCCAGCAGCCTCGCCTGCGTTAGGAGCACCTGCACCCCAGCGTCTTCGAGCATGAACGAGAGACGCTCGCGCGGATACGCCGGATCAAGCGGCAGATATGCTCCACCGGCTTTGAGGATGCCAAGCAGTCCGACGACCATCTCCACGGAGCGCTCGATCATCATCCCGACCCGCACTTCGGGGCCGACACCGCGCCCTTGAAGATAGTGCGCCACCTGATTGGCACGACGATTCAACTCTCGATAGGTCAGCTGCTCGTCTTCGAAGACCACGGCCAACGTGTCGGGGCGCAGCGCGACCTGCTCCTCGAACAATTGATGGACGGTCTTCTCTCTGGGGTATTCAGTGGCGGTGTTGTTCCACTCCACCACTAGCTGATTTTGTTCTGCTTCGCTCAGGATCGACAACTGCGACAAACGCTGGTCCGGATCAGCGACGATGCCGCCCAGCAGATTCTGAAAGTGGCCGAGCATGCGGGTGATCGTCTCTGCCTCAAACAAATCCGTGCTGTACTCAAGCGTCACCTTCAATTCTTCCGACTCTTCCCACATGAAGAGAGCCAAATCAAACTTCGACGTCACACGCTTCACCCCGAGTTGACTCAAAGTTAAACCCGCCAGTTGAAGCGGCGAAGATCGCGCATTCTGCAACGCGAATATGACCTGGAACAGCGGGTTGTTACTCAAATCCCGTTCTGGTTGTAACTCCTCAACCAATTGCTCAAACGGTAAGTCCTGATGTGCATACGCGCCCAGTGCTACTTCCTTCGCTCGACTCAGCAACTCTCGGAACGTCGGGTCGCCGGACAGATCGCCGCGCATCACCAGCGTGTTGACGAAGAATCCGATCAGACCCTCAGTTTCGATTCGCGTGCGGTTCGCAATGGGAGAGCCGACCACAACGTCGTCCTGTCCTGTGTAGCGGGCGAGTAAGGTCTGGAAGGCCGCCAGTAGCGTCATGAACAGCGTCGCGCCTTCGCGCTGCGAGAGCGCCTTGATACCCGCTGACAACTTCTTCGGAAGCGCTATGTGTCGGTACGTGCCGCGGAAGCTTTGCACGGGCGGCCGCGGGTGGTCGGTTGGCAGATCGAGCACTGGCAGGTTATCGCCTAACTGTCGCTTCCAGTACGAAAGTTGTTTTTCCAAGACTTCATTCCGCAGCCACTCGCGCTGCCACACGGCATAATCCGCATACTGGATCGGCAACTCACCAAGTGGCGATGGCCTTCCCTGAGAGAATGCTTCGTAGAGCGCCCCCAGCTCACGAAACAGCACGCCCATCGACCACCCGTCGCTGATGATGTGGTGCAGCGTCAAAAGCAACACGTGATCCTCTCGACTCAGCCGCAAAAGGATAGCGCGCACCAGCGGTCCACGTGAGAGGTCAAACGGACGGAAGGCCTCCTCTGCGGCAAGCCGCAGTGCCTCAGCTTCACGTTCGCTCTCCGGCTGATCGCTTAAGTCAACAACCGGCAGTCCCAGAGACAAGGATGGAGTGATTACCTGCACCGTCCTCGACTCGACACTGGCAAACGTGGTACGGAGCGACTCGTGGCGAGCGACCAGAGCTTCGAGAGTTCGTTGCAAAGCCTCCACATTGAGCGCACCGCTCATTCGAACGGCCTTTGGCACATTGTAGAAAGGACTGCCCGGCTTCAGTTGATCGAGAAACCACAGCCGTTGCTGTGCAAAGGATAGAGGGACTAAATTTTGCTCCGCACGCCGGGGAATGACCTGCAACTTAGCATCATCTTTGAATTCCCCTCGCAGCCGCTTTTCAAGCAGCGCTTGCTTCGCCGGCGAGAGTTTGGATCGTCGTTCCGAAGCATCATCTTTGATAGATTCTGTAGACATATTCGTCATCCGTTAAAACCCCAAGGCTCACTCTGCAAAATGACCGGCCTCGTCTTCAGTTAATTCCTCGATCTCTTTCGTCAGGATGTCTTCGATCATCAGCGCCAGTTTAGCGACCGTCGGCTCTTCAAAGAGACTGCGCAACGGCAACTCCACCTGAAACGCCCCGCGCACACGCGAGACAACACGCGTCAACAGTAAGGAGTGTCCTCCTAACTCGAAGAAGTTGTCATGGACGCCCACCTGTTCGACACCGAGCACCTCGCTCCAAATGCCCGCCAATATCTCTTCAACCGGCGTCAGCGGAGTCGATGTCCTCTCCGCTCGGACACGTTCCGGGGCCGGCAGCGCTTGACGATCCACCTTACCGTTCGCCGTCAGAGGCAATTCATCCAACAGTACGAATGCCGACGGCACCATGTACTCCGGTAACTTCTGCTGCACGAAACTGCGCAACTCGCTGCTCGATACCGCCTGCCCGTTTTGATTAACCGGGTCGTGCCGCTCAACCACCGCTCGCTGCTTCCCGTCACCCGATTCTAAGGCCAAGCCCCGCCTCACGGCGTACAGGTTGTAGCGGTCTGTTCCCTTTAATAACTCCTCTTGTTCCGTCACCAATTCATATCCGTGGCTCTCCAGCAGAGCCACGATTTCGGCCAGACGCCCTTCGCTCTTTTCTCCTCGCCCGTCATGCACCTCCATCACGAGTTGCTGAATCTTCTCCCAGTCATGTTCTTCAATACCCTTGAGCACATCCAGTTCGGCTCTCTGCACATCGACTTTCAGCAAATCAATTCGCTCGATGCCCTCTTCCCTGATGACATCTGAAAGTCTCCGCATGCGACATTGATGTGTTTCGCTGGTGAACCGCCCCTCCAGTAATTCGTCCGCTTGCTCGAAAATCTCATTCAACTCAGCCGCGCCGCTCTTCTGTTGCTCCTGGCGTAAATACTTTTTAACGACTTCTATTTCTTCTTCAGTGTCGGCGTAGGCGCTGAGGCCCGACATCATCGAAGACCGAGGATAGAAATTGAAGGTGTCAGTTTTCTCCTCCTCGGACAGACCAATCTGGAATAGCTTGACGTTTGATCCATATAAGTCTGTGTTGATGCGTAAGGTCTCGAACGTCGGAGCAAGCGGCTCAAACGCATAGACACGGGCATTCGCATACTGCTGATTAATAAATAGTGTGAATAGACCGATATTTGCACCAACATCAAATACACAGGCATTTTCCGGAATCTTGATGTCATGCCGTAAATAGCTCTGTTTCTCAAAAATCTCGTCGTACATGTAGTCCGTCTCGAT
>JACDEG010000750.1 GCA_013816505.1 Pyrinomonadaceae bacterium
CGCGTCCCTGCCGCGCGCCGACGACAAAAGTCCCAGCCCCGGTTTCGCAAGCACCGACGCCGGGGACTTACCGCCGCCGCCCGACTCCTCCGCGCCACGCCCGACGCCCGAAAGTCAGGCCGCGCTGACTGGCAAAGCCCCTTCCGGCAGTTCCGACACCGGCACGACCGTGCCCTCCGCGACCGGCGATCCCGCGTCGAGCGCGCCGTCTTCTACTCAGGAAGCCGCGCCTGAAACAGCCGACGAGAGAAAGGCGCGTTTAATTGCCGACGCCAAAGCCCGCGCCACCGCCGCGAAGCAGGCCGCGGATAAGACTGCCACGACCACAACGCCGGCGGGTGTAACGACAACGGCCGGCGCGCCGAAGGCACCGGTGAAAAAGAAAGAAGAGGGGCCGAAACCAACCGACGCTTCCGATCACCCGTTGGTGCAGCGCCTGCGCGAACGACTCGGCGACGCCGTCGGTGAAGCCTCGATGTTCATCGGCCAACTCTCCGTGCGCGTCTCCGCACCGCACATCGTCGAGGCGTGTTTGGTGTTGCGCGACGACGCGCAGACTCCATTCAACTATCTCTCGGATTTGACGTGCGTCCACTTTCCCGAACTCGCGGATGCGCCTTTCGAAGTGATCTACAATCTCTATTCGATTGACGCCAACGAGCGCGTGCGTCTGAAGGTCGCGGCGAACGAAACTGAAGGGGTTGAGAGCGTGACCGGCGTGTGGCCGGCGGCCAACTGGATGGAGCGCGAAGTCTATGATCTATTCGGCGTGCCATTTAAGAATCACCCCGACCTGCGGCGCCTGCTGCTGCCGACGGATTGGGAAGGGCATCCGCTCAGAAAAGATTACCCGTTGCATTTCGTCGAAAACAACTGGACGACGAAGCACCTGCCGGAATTTAATGATGTACAAAAGGAGCAACTCGAACAGCGCCGCGGTTACGGCTTAGAGATTCTCTCGACGCCCGACGAGCGCCGCGTCCGCGATCTGTTCATCGACGGCAAGGAAGTTATGCCGTTAGATAGAAAGTAATGAGGGACCTTTAAGGGATGAAGGATGAGGGATGAAGCAAAACAGCTTCCTCTTATTCATCCCTCATCCTTCATCCCTCATCCCTTAAAAATTATGCATCAAGTAGAAGTCGCCACTATCAGAGAGACACTGTTGGACAGTCCTGAGATGGTGCTGAACATGGGGCCGCAGCACCCTTCGACGCATGGCGTGCTGCGCATCATCCTGCGGCTCGACGGCGAGACGGTGATCGACCTCGACTGCGACATCGGTTATCTGCATCGCGGGATGGAGAAGATCGCGGAGAACCGCTTGTACCCGATGATCGCGCCGTACTGGGATCGGCTCGATTACATCGCGGCGGTGTCGAATGGCCTGCTGTGGGTCGAGACGGTCGAGCAGATGATGGGGCTCGTCGTGCCGCCCCGCGCGCATTACATCCGCACCATCCTGACGGAACTGAACCGCATCTCGTCGCACCTGTTGTGGCTCGCGACGCACGGTCTCGACATCGGTTCGTTCACGGTGCTGTTGTGGGCGCTACGGGAGCGCGAAGAGATTCTAAAGATATTCGAGCGACAGTTCGGCGCGCGTCTGACGTGTCATGCGTGGCGCATCGGCGGGATGCCGAACGACACTTACGAAGGCTTTCACGAAGACGTGACACGCTTCGTGGACAACTTCCCGCACCGGCTCGCAGAGTACGAAACGCTGCTGTCCGAGAATCGCATCTGGCTCGGCCGCACGGTCGGGATCGGCATCATCTCGGCGGAGGACGCGGTCGCCATCGGATTGTCAGGGCCGGCGCTGCGCGGTTCGGGCGTCGCGTGGGACATTCGTAAAAGCCGTCCCTATGCCGCCTACGCCGACATGGATTTCGATGTTCCGGTCGGCGAAAACGGCGATACGTATGACCGCTACCTCGTGCGCCTCGAAGAGATGCGCCAGTCGCGTCGCATCGTCCAGCAGGCTTTGCAGAAGATGCCGGATGGCCCCGTCAACGCCAAAGTCCCGAAGATCATCAAGCCGCCCGCCGGCGATTACTATCATTCGATTGAAGGGCCGAAGGGCGAGATCGGTTGTTACCTTGTCTCCGACGGTTCAAGCCGCCCGGCGCGCGTCCGCGTCCGCCCGCCGTGCCTGATAAATTTGCAGGCGCTGCGCCAGATGTGCCTTGGCCACCTCATTGCCGATGTGGTCGCGATCATCGGCACGCTCGACATCGTGCTCGGAGAAATAGATAGGTGAGGGATTTGCGATTTTAGATTTTAGATTTGCGATTGAAAGACGGGCTAAACGTTTTCAAATCGCAAATCTAAAATCGCAAATCTAAAATTATGCAAATTGTTCACTTACCGGTACAAAGGATG
>JACDEG010000302.1 GCA_013816505.1 Pyrinomonadaceae bacterium
GTTCCGCAGTGCCCACTTCGTCGAAACGATTAAGAGCGCCGGCATCTCTCTGTTCGCCATCGACGAAGCGCACTGCATTTCGCAGTGGGGACATGACTTTCGCCCCGACTACCTGCGCCTCAAGTCGTTTATCGAACAGGTCGGACGCCCGCAGATCGTCGCGCTCACCGCGACGGCGACGCCGCACGTCCGCGCAGACATTATCGAGCAGCTTTCCCTACGCACGCCGCGCGCCTTCGTCAGCGGGTTCGACCGCCCGAACCTTTCAATCAACATCGCCCACACGCAGAATGACCGCGAAAAGATCGCGCGCATCAAAGCCCTCACCGCCGCGCACCCGGGCGGGTCGGGCATCATCTACACCTCGACGCGCAAATCTGCCGAGCAGGTGACGGCGCGTCTGCGCGAGGCACGCCTGTCGGTCATTGCGTACCACGCCGGGATGGAGGATTCGGAGCGTGCGCGCGCGCAGGACGAGTTCATGTCCGGGCGCGTTCAAATGATTGTCGCTACCAACGCCTTCGGGATGGGCATTGACAAACCCGACATCCGGTTCGTCGCGCACTACCAACTGCCCGGCTCCGTCGAAGCTTACTATCAGGAGATTGGACGCGCCGGGCGCGACGGGCGTCCGTCCACCTGCGTGTTGCTTTTCAACTACGCCGACAAGCGGACGCAGGACTACTTCATCGAAGGCTCCTACCCGGCCCCGGAACTAATCGCCAAAGTTTACGAATCGTTAATTGCTACCGGGCAGCGGCGCATCGAGCTTTCGATCAAAGAGATTGCAGCGCGCGCGGGCGTCCGCAACGAGATGGCGGTGCAATCGTCGCTGATCGTGTTAGAGAAGGCCGGGCACATCGAGCGCGGCGCGGCGCGCGAGAACCGCGCCGGCGTGCGTCTGTTGGTGCCACCGCCGCAGGCGCGCGAAACAATCGACGCACGCCGCAGCACGCAGACGAAGCAGGTGCTGTTCGGACTGCTCGGCGGGTGCGAAGTTAATCAACGCGCCGAGACCGAGATCGACGTCGCGGAGTTGGCAGAGACGCTCGGCATCGATATTTCCGCGGCGCGTCGCGCGCTGCTGTCGCTCGCCGAAGGTGGCATCATCTCTTATAACCCGGCGCGGAGGACACGCGGTGTGTCGGTACTCGACGAAACGCCCGCGCGCCGGCTACGCGTCAACACACAGGACCTCGCGCGCCGCGCCGCGCTCGAACAACGGAAGCTGCGCGAAGTAATCGGCTTCTGCTACACCGAAGACTGTTACCGCGCGGTCATCCTCGACTACTTCGGCGACCGCGCACACGCCGACACCTGCGGTCAATGCGGCAACTGCGTGTCCGAGCGGAAAGGCGCGACCAAACCCAACGCCGCCGCGCCGCTCGACCCGGCGACGGCGCTCGACAAGTTCGTGATGAAGCACGCGCCCGTCGCGCTTGATTTAGAAGACTCCTTACGCGAGCAATCACGACTGAGCCACGCGCGCGAGGAAGCCGAACGATTCGGTTCCGCCGTGGATGAGCAGCACGCCGCCGTCATCACCGCCGCACGTGACCTGTCAGCAGACGAGGTATTGGACGTGCGCAAAATCCTGTCATGTGCGGCGCGCATGGGCGGGCGCTTCGGCAAGGGACTGCTGGTGGCGACGCTACGTGGTTCACGTGCCAAAACCGTTGCGCAAGCCAAACTCGACAAACTCTCGACGCACGGCATCCTCGCAATGTTGACGCAGGAAGAGTTGATGCTCTACATCGACGCGCTGATCTCCGCCGGGTGTCTGACGGTGACGACGGGCGTGTACCCGACGGTTTCGCTCACGACTTTCGGCGGCGAGGTGATGCGCGGACGCGCCGACGTGCGGCTCGCGCTGCCGGCGCTGCTGCCAGCGGGCCGGGTCGCGGCGCCCGGTAACGGCGTCAATCGCGGAGCCGCCATCAATCGCGCGGCATCTTTCACAGGTTCCTCATCGCTCTCTTCCTCACACTCTTCATCGCTGGGGCGAGGAGACAACGCAACCGGGGGGAGGCCAACCTTCAAGCCGAGTACCATCGACGAAACCTACGCGCTGTATGACGCCGGGCTGTCCGTCGAAGAGATCAGCGAGCGGCGCAAATTGACAGAGATGACCGTCGAAAAGCATTTGTCAGATTGCATCCTCGAAGGTCGCCCATTCGATGTCGCGCGCTATGTCGCCGACGCTGACCGCGCGATGATCGAAAGCGCCGTCAAACAGTTGGGCGCCGAACGACTCAAGCCTTTGCGCGAAGCCCTCCCGTCACACATCACCTACCGCATGATTCGCTTCATCGTCGCCGATTTGCAGTGCGCCGCACATCGCGTCCAGAGTGCCGACGCTGACCGCCCGGCTGACGCAGGCGCGTGAAGTTTTTTTCCATCTGCCGGCACACGTGCCCGCTTCATGCTGTCGCAAGCTTGATCCCCGATACCCTATCGCCGAAGAGCCGAGCGGCGCGGCGTTCTCTGCTGCCGCCGCGCGTGGCGCCTCGATGCTTGACGCCGGATGGATACCGCTTCATCATCGCCCATCACATTCTGAAGAAAGGTAATTTTATGAGTCGTAATCCTAACACCGATCCGCCGCAACCGAGCACACCCGACTTGCCACCGACGCAGCCCAGAGACCCTGTGCGACCCGACCCGTCACGCCCCGAACCACTGCCGATACCACCGGACACAGAGCCGATGCCGGCGCCGGTGCGTGAGCCGAACACGCCGATGCCCGCCGGTGATCCGCCGCCCGCCGAACCGACGCGGCTGATGTGACCGAGAAGGATAAGCCACGAATTACACAAATAGCACGAATGAAATGTTTGACCGTGAGGGGTTAGAGTCAACAGTCCATCAAACCGGGCAGGGCGGCACGCCACTCCGCGGCGAACCGTTTGACCTCGCCGTTGTCGCCAGCGCGCTCGCCGCTAAACCGTTCAATCCTCATCGTTCGTTCCGCAACGGCCACGCGCAGACGCTCGCAGCTTATGCTTGGCCGCGCCGCTCGCGCCTGCGCGCATTGCACTGCGACGATGAGACGCGGCTGTTCGAGGTTGAACGTGGCGTACGTCTGCTCGCCCACTGTGCCTGGCAGAGGGAGCGCCGCTCACACCCGACCGTCGTCTTGGTGCATGGGCTTGAAGGATCAAGCGAATCGATTTACATGCTCGGCACGGCGCAGAAGGCGTTCAGCGCGGGCTTCAACGTCCTGCGCTGCAACATGCGCAACTGCGGCGGGACGGAACACCTAACGCCGACACTGTACCACAGTGGCATGAGCAACGACTTCAGGGCCGTGCTCAGAGAATTGATCGAGGAAGATCATCTCGCCTCAATCTTTCTCGTCGGTTTTTCGATGGGCGGCAACATCATTCTTAAACTCGCCGGCGAAATCGGCGCGCGCACGCCGCCCGAACTGTCAGGAGTCTGCGCCGTCTCGCCCGCGCTCGACTTAAGCGCCTGCGCCGACCAAATCGGCCATCGCTCGAACTGGCTCTATCAGAGAACATTCGTCCGCAGCCTGCGCAAGCGCGTTCACGGCAAGCGGCGGCTATACCCCGATCTGTACGACACCAGCGGGCTTCATACGGTGCGGAGCGTCCGCGACTTCGACGACCAGTACACAGCACTCCACGGCGGCTATCGCGACGCCACCGATTATTACGAACAGGCCAGCGCGCGCCGTCTCGTTTCTCACATCCGCACGCCGACGTTAATCATCCATGCGCAGGACGACCCCCTCGTCCCCTTCGCGTCACCCGTCTACTCTTCAATCTCCGCGAACCCTTGTGTCATCCTACTGGCAACGGCGCACGGCGGACACGTCGGATTCATCGCCGGCGAAACCGGCGGCACCGAAGACAGATTTTGGGCAGAGAACCGCGTCGTCGAGTACTGTCGTCTGGTTTACAATGACGGGCACTAACCTCGCGGTGCGCACACACGGCAGAGAGCGTGGCACTGAGTTGCGTTCGTGGCCGGGCGTGGAAATTTGCGACGCGCCACGCTGCCGAGTGGCAGCGTCGCTTTGGGATTACTTGGCGGGTGTGGGAGCCTTACGCCCGCGGCTTCGAGTATAGGTAATGACAGCCATTAAACTGCTTGCCGTCCTTCTGCTTGTCTTCGCAAACGGGTTCTTTGTGGCGGCTGAATTCGCACTTGTCGGGGTGCGCCGTTCACGCATCGAGACGCTGGCGGAGGCGGGAAATCGTAGCGCGCGGCGGTTGCTGGGGTTACTTAATAACCTCAGTGCCTACCTGTCGGCCTCGCAACTCGGAATCACGCTTGCCTCGCTTGGCCTCGGTTATCTCGGTGAACCAACTATCACCGGCCTGCTTGAGGGACCGCTCGCGCGCGCCGGCGTCCCCGAAACCTGGATACACGTCATCTCTTTTTTCGTCGGTTTCGCCATTATCACATCGCTGCATATTGTGCTCGGCGAACAGGCACCAAAGTTGGTCGGCCTTGAACGGGCCGAAAAAGTCGCGATGCTGACGGCTTGGCCGATGCAGGCCTTTTACACTGTCTTCCGATGGCCGATTCACGCGCTCGACTGGGCGAGCGCCCGCGTCGTGCGCATATTCGGACTGCACGCAACCAGCGAGCACGCTTCCATCTACACCGAAGAAGAACTGCGCCAACTTATCGACATGTCGCACAAAAGCGGCCACCTCGAAGCCGAGGAGCGTAGCTTGATCAACCGCGTCTTTGACTTTTCCGAAGCCGAAATTCGCGGGGCAATGATCCCGCGTACGGCGATCACAGCACTACCCATTACAGCGACGCTGGAAGAGGCCGAGAAGGTTTTTAGTGAGGCCGGCTACTCGCGCATGCCGGTGTACCGCGAGCGCCTTGATGACATCGTCGGGGTGCTGTTCATGAAGGACCTGATACCGTGCTTAAGCCCGAACCAACCCCAGGAGTTCAGCATGGAAAGGTTGCTTCACCCGCCGATGTTCGTCCCCGTCACGGCTCGGCTCGGCTCGGTGCTCAGCCAGATGCAAGCTGCTCGCACGCACCTCGCCTGCGTCGTGGACGAGCACGGGGGCTTAGAAGGCATCGCCACGCTCGAAGACATACTGGAAGAGATCGTCGGCGACATCAACGACGAGTTCGACGAAGAAGCGCGGGCGCAAATTGTGGAGGAGGGGAACGGCACGTATCTGCTCGACGGCATGCTCGCCGTGCGCGACGCCAATCGTCGATTTAACCTGAAACTGCCGGAGGAGGATGGCTACACGACGCTGGCCGGGTTTCTGCTGGCCAAGGCCGGACGGTTGTTGCGCCCCGGCGAGTCGGTCGAGCATGAGGGGGGAGTGTTCACCGTCGATCTCGTTGACCGCCGCCGCATCCGGCGCATCCGCTTCAGCCCAGCGGCGACTGAAACTAAAGAAGTGGTCGCGTCATAAATTTCGTTTGACGGCGCGGACGCAGCGGCAGTGTGAAGTTTCGATGAATGGGTCGTGGAGAACACGAAGGGCGGGCAAGGACGGGGGAAATTCATGAACTCAGACGGAGGCAGCACTGAGCTTATCATCGTTCTGGCAGTGATGCTGGCACTGCTCGTCTTCGGTTTCGTGGCAGTGGGAATATTCGTCTGGGTGTGGCGCAAAGAACGCAAGTAGGAGATTGGAAGGGGGTTTCAATCTCCTGTCACGTCCTCGGAAGGGTCTGGCGGCGCGTCAGATTGTGGCGCCCGCTTTTCGTCGGCCCGCTTTCTTTTTGCGCCGCGTCTCGCCTTTTCGGCTTCCGCGAAATCTTCCGCCGGAGTGTGTATGTGTTCGTAAGCACTGACGACGCCTTCATCAGAGATGCTTAATGTCTCTTTCGCCCGCGCGGCGAGGTCGCTTAAGTAACTTAACAAATGACGCAGCCGACCCGGCTCCGGTGTCGGCATACTCGGCGCCGAGTCGAATTCGCCGAGCGCCGTGTCGAGTTGGATCAACTCGGTGGTCGCGCGTCGGCAAAAGGCACAGGCGACTAAATGTGAAATTAGCGGGGCGGACTGAGGTTGAGTCAAACGACCTTCGACAAAGGAGGCGAGAGCGTCTTCATCGAGGTGATTGCCGGAGGAAACCGGCGGCGTGACCAACGCGCGGCGGCGCAGGTGGTGTTCAATCATGCTGCTTACCGAAGCTGGCTCGTTGTGGTTCTTCTGTGGTGACATTGTATCGCTCCCCTCCCACGGCTCGACGTGAATCACGTCTCGCTTTTGCCTTAACGCCTTATCGAACTCAAACATCTTTTCCGCGGGCGCTTTTCAAATGGACGTAAAGGTCTTCGGGCGCCGTGCCGTTGCCGGCCATTTCCAGACAGAGCTTGATCTCCTCTGCGCTGAGTTTGCCCCCGGCCCTCAATTCCTCTTCAAATCGTTCGTGTATTTGCGCGTAGACTTTTTCCAGCCAGCGCATGATGGTTGATTCGTAGACGCGATTTTTGGCGGGTGCGCCCGCGCCCTGTTTCGGTTGGCGTTGGAACCAGCGTCTGAGGGGCGAGCGTGGCTCCTCGACGAGGCGTGCTATTTCGCGCAGCTTCAGGCCCTCGACGTGATAGTAAAGCAACAACAGCTTTTCGTGCTCGTCGAGCGCGGCGAAGGCTGCGTCGAGCGCCGCGACGGTTGCCGCGCCGTAACGCTCGCGCGCCAGGCGGTCGACCATTGCGCTTTCGCCGCCGTGGGCCTCGGCGCGCCATCCCGGACGGTCATCGACTTCCCCACCGCCCTCTGACCAATCATCAATCGTGATTTCGTCGCGGCGCGCGCGGTGCATGTCGACCACCGCGTGCCAGACGATGGTGCGCAGCCAACCACGTAGCGTCCCGCGCCCCGTGTAGGTTGCGAACTTCGACTGCCGCACGCCCTCGACCACGCGCGTCCCGTATAATTCCGTGTAGACCAAATCGACCACTTCGCCGGCCTCTGTCTCCGCGCTTGCGAGGTGCTGCGCGACGCGCTCAATGAAGCGGCGGTAACCGGCGTCAAAGTCCCACCAAGCAAACTCGTTTCCGCTCGAACAGGCCAGCCCCAAGTACAAGTCGGTGGCTTGCAGTTCGTTGATGAACAGCCTCATCTCATCGACCGCAACGGTCGCGTCCCCGCCCTCGTCACGCAATAGGTACTTGTTCGCCCCGGCGGTGACCGCGCTGAGGAAGTCTTCGTACGGAACCGCGTAGTTCGGCGCAGCTTCAGCACAGCGCGCGTGCAGCGCTTCGATGTCAGCGGCGCACTCTTTTAAGGTGCGCTCAAAAGTGATGAGTGATTTAGCAATCACAGGGAGGGCGATTATAGATTAATCCGTGTCGCTGCGTACATCTCATTTACTTGGGCATCGCCAATCGTCGCTCGACCTATATGCAGCAGAACTCACCGCAGGCAGTACTGGCAGCTAATACTATCTTGGTGTAACGCACATATGGTTTTTAGTGATTTGGCAGAGAGGGTCATAGGTGAAGGAAAGGAAAAACGGGGTTGTAGTTCGGTGAACCACAGCCCCGTTATCATGTTGCATGAGAAGTCTTAGGATATAGCTACGGCTTCGACTTTGTTGAACCGCCGCTGCTTGGCATGAGAACTGAGTCGATCACGTGGATGACT
>JACDEG010000303.1 GCA_013816505.1 Pyrinomonadaceae bacterium
CATCCGGTCGCGGTATTCGTCGTGGCTCATCGGGGTGCGGCTCAGTCCGACGATGGCGAACTCGGCGGGTAGGATGCGCTGCTGCACCAGACGGTAGAGCGCCGGCAGCAGCTTGCGCTTTGCCAAATCGCCGGACGCGCCGAAGATGATGACGACGCACGGCCGCCCCGCGCGCTCGAACCTCATACTTTCACGCAGAGGATTTTCCGTCGCAGTCGATTCTGAAACCATAACGATGCACGCTGAATCAAGACATGGAAGATTGCCACAAGCGTTAATTGAGTGGCGAGAGAGAGATCCCAGACTTCAGACCCCAGACTTTTGCTTTTCGAGCATCTCTTCCCACTCGGTGTGGACGAAGCCGAGTTCCGGCTTGTCGGCGCGCTCGTAGGTGTGCGAGCCGAAGAAGTCGCGCTGCGCCTGCGTCAAGTTCAGCGGCAGGTCGGCGGTGCGGAACATATCGAAGTAGCCGAGGCTCGCCGACATCGCCGGCGCCGGCACGCCTGCCTGGAGCGCATTGGCGACAACGCGCCGCCAGTTCGGTTGCGCATTATCGACCCACGCCTTGAACTCGCTGTCGAGCAGCAAATTCGGCAAGTCGGCGCGCCGCTGATAAGCCTGCTTGATCTTGTCGAGAAACTGTGCGCGGATGATGCACCCGCCTTTCCAGATGCGCGCTACTTCACCGAGGTTGATGTCCCAGTTCCAGTTCGCGGAACCGGCGCGAATCAGATTCATGCCCTGCGTGTAAGAACAGATTTTCGAAGCGTAGAGTGCATCGTGAATCGCTTCGACCATCTCACGCTTGTCGCCAACCTCACCCGCAGCGACCGCTCCTTTGATCTGCTTACTCGCTTCGACGCGCTCCTCTTTACGAGACGACATCGTGCGCGCATCGACCGAGGCGTTGATCGTCGGGATGACGACGCCGAGATCGAGCGCGACCTTGCTCGTCCACTGACCCGTGCCCTTCTGCCCGGCCTTGTCGAGCACCACATCAACCAGCGGCCTGCCCGTCTCCTCATCTTTGACGCGGAGAATCTGTGCGGTGATTTCGATCAGGTATGACTCGAGGTCGCCGCGATTCCACTCGTCGAAGATGTCGGCCATCTCTTCAGCTTCGAGTCCGAGCAGGCGGCGCATCAAGTCGTAAGTTTCGGCGATCAACTGCATGTCGCCGTACTCAATGCCGTTGTGGATCATCTTGACGAAGTGGCCCGCGCCGTCCGGTCCGATGTACGTGACGCACGGGCCATCGTCTACTTTGGCGGCGATGGCTTCCCAGATTGGTCGGATCTGTTCGTAAGCCTCGCGCGCGCCACCGGGCATCAGGCTCGGTCCCCACAGCGCACCTTTCTCGCCGCCGGAAACGCCGGAGCCGATGAAGAAAAAGCCATGCTCCTTCAATTCTTTCTCGCGCCGAGCGGTGTCGAGGAAATACGAGTTGCCGCCGTCAATAATGATGTCGTCCGGCTCAAGGAAAGGTTTGAGTTGATTGATTGTCCAGTCAACCGGGTCGCCGGCTTTGACCAGCAAAATGATCTTTCGCGGTCGTTCGACGGAGCGCACAAACTCCTCGAAAGATTTCGCGCCGATGACCTGCTTGCCCTCGGCCTCGGCGACGAAGTGTTCGACCTTGCGCGGGTCGCGGTTAAAAACGGCAATCGGATAGCCGTTGCGCTCAATGTTCATCGCGAGGTTCTCGCCCATCACTGCGAGGCCGATGAGTCCGACCTTCGCCGTCCGCGTTGTTTGTTCGGGTGTCGCCATGGTTGATGTCCTTCGGGTGATGTTCAGAGCTTAGGAATTAGACTTTGTGACTTGTGCGATTCCAACTTCGGCGGCTTCGTTGCGCGGCACGGCTTCGACGATCAACTCATGCAGGCGCTTGAGACCCGCGCTCGTATTCGCACCGAGATCGACGCGAATCGCGCGCCGCCCACGCGACGCGAGCGAGCGAAAATCGCCAAGCGCCTGCGCGTCTTTCAGCACGCTGAAGGTGTAGGGCTGTGCCGGCACTTCCAGGTCTGTTGCGTCGGGCGCGGTCACTTGAATAAAGACGCCATTCGACGCGCCGCCTTTGTGCAACTGTCCGGTCGAATGAAGGAAGCGTGGGCCATAGCCGGTCGTCGTCGCGCACCGCGTCGCGTCGCGCAGGTGCGTGCGAATCGATTGAATTAGCGCTTCGTGCTCCGGCGTCTCTTCGATGTAGTTTAAGAGCGCGATGTAGTCGCCCGCGCCCGCTCGCTTCAAGTGCGCTTGCAATGTGTCCGACACGGAAGAGGACGGCAACACTTCAGAGAGCGCCGACTCGCCCGCGTAGATCGTCAACGTGCCATCGGTGACCAGCGTCGGCTGTTTCGTAAGTTTACCGTCGCGCGCATAGGCATCGAGTAATTCTTTCGTCGCGTCCTTCGATTCCTGAACGTTCGGCTGATCGAACGGGTTGATGCCGAGCCGTTGCCCGGCGAACGCCGTCGCCATCTCCCACAGAAAGAACTCTTCGCCGAGGTCGTACAAATCGGTTAGCGTGCAATAGACAACCGGATGCCCGGCGTCTTCGAGCGCCTTGAGTTTCTTCCGCGTCTCGTCAGCGATTTCGCCGACGGCGATGGAGACGAACAAACGATCAACGCCGTAGACGGATGGCGCGCCGAGCGACTCGCCCGCGACGGGGATGACGCCCTTTTCGTCCTTGCCCGTGCTTTCGGCAACTAACTGCTCGACCCACAATCCGAACGACGCGATTTGCGGATCGGCGATGATCGTCAGTTTGTCGCGGCCCGCCTTCGCGCACTCAGCGATGATCGCGCCGAGCCGGGCCGCCGGGTTCTCGGCGATTGGCACCACGGCCGCGCAAGCGTGGACGGCGCGTTCGGCGCGGTCGAGCAGTTTAGCGATGTCGAGGCCCATTAGCGCCGCCGGCACGATGCCGAAGTACGACAGCGCCGAGTAGCGCCCGCCGATGTCCGATGGGTTGATGAAGATGCGCCTGAAGCCGTCGTCGGTCGCCATCTTCTCCATCAGCGTGCCGGCGTCGGTAATCGCGATGAACGAGTCGCCGGGTCGGTCGCTGTGGCGGCTCACTTGGTCGTACCAGAATTTATAAAACGTGAGCGGCTCGGTCGTCGTGCCCGACTTTGAAGCAATGACGAACAGACTCCGTGCGGGATCAATCCGCCGCGCCAAGTCCGCCACCGCGTCCGGGTCGGTCGAGTCAAGCACTAATAGTTCCGGGAATCCGTCTTGTTTGCCGAACGCCTGCCGCAGCACTTCAGGACACAGCGACGAGCCGCCCATCCCGCACAGCAGAACGTGATCGAACGTGCGTAAGTCTTTCAACTCGCGGGAGAAGTTCGCCAACTCGTCTTCGACACCGATCATCTCGTCGGTGACGGTCAACCAGCCGAGCGCGTTATTGATGATCTTCTGATGAGCCTCTTCGCTTTTCCAAAGGGCCGCGTCCTTGCGCCAGATGCGGCGCATCACCTCGCCCTGGTCGGACTCTTTGAGCGCGGTGTCGACGGCAGCGGCGTAAGTTTTAAGGTCGGCGGTCAGCCGGTCATTGATGCCGGAGGTGAGCGTGCCGCGTTTCGCTTCGATTGACTCGGCGAGCGAGCCGAACGATTTGACGAAGGCGTCGAGACCCTCGACCTGAAGCTGCTTCGTGACGGCAACCAGGTCGATGCCGACCTCCGCCAGTTTGTCGAAGACGGCTTGCGCTTCGTTGAGGTTCAGTTCGATTGTCAGTGCGACTCGACCGTGCTCGCGGAATGCGACGTAGGTGGCCGGCGGGATGGTGTTGACTGTGTCGGGGCCGATCAGATTGTCGACGTACAGCACATCGGAATAGCTCGGATTCTTCGTCCCCGTCGAGGCCCACAGCGGGCGCTGCACCTGCGCGCCTTTCGCCTTCAACGCAGCGAAGCGTTCACCGTAGAAAATCTGTTTGAAGCGTTGATAAGCCAGCCGCGCGTTGGCGACCCCCGCCTTGCCGCCAAGGGATTCGAGCGCCTTCTTCTCTTCCGCGATTGTCGTCTGGCCGATCCGCTCTTTAAGTTGTTTGTCGATCATCGTGTCGACGCGCGAGACGAAGAAACTTGCGACCGAGGCGATGTGATCGACCGCCTTGCCTTCGGCGTCGCGCCGCTCTAAGCCGCGGATGAAAGCCTCGGCGACCTGCTCGTAGTTTTCGATGGAGAAGATCATCGTGATGTTGATGTTGATGCCGCGGTAGATGGATTCCTCAATCGCCGGCAGCCCCTCCTGCGAGGCGGGAATCTTAATCATCACATTCTGCCGCCCGAGACGGTTGAACAAACGGTCGGCTTCGTCAATCGACTGTTGCGTGTCGTAGGCGAGGCGCGGATCGACTTCGAGACTGATGTAGCCGTCGATGCCGTCGGTCTTGTCATATACGGGCCGCAAGATGTCGGCGGCGCGCCCAATGTCATCAATCACCAACTCTTCATAAATCTCCTGGCCGCTTTTGCCGGCGGCGATCAACTCGCGCAGTTGCACGTCATAATCGGTCGAGCCGGTAATCGCTTTTTCAAAGATGGTCGGGTTGGAAGTCACGCCGCGCAAATCGTCTTCATCAATCTTGCGCGCCAACTCTCCCTCGTCCAGCATCGCGCGACGGATGTTGTCGTACCAGATCGACTGTCCCAGTTTCATCACCTCGGTTAAGGGGTTGCTCATAGCGGTTCGCTCCTCGAATGGATTCAGAATGATGGCGCGGCGTTTGACGGTTTCGCCGGAGGTTTGACCTCCCCCCGGAATTTCTGCCCGCGCAAGGATTTTCAACCGGCGGGTTCGGATTGAGTGACACCCTTCAGGCCCCGGCCTGCCGTGTCATGCTCGACTCTTAAATACTTAATTATGGGTCTTGATGTAAAGCGTCCGTTAAACTTACCACCATTCGTGGATTTTAGACCACCAGAAAAGTCTCTCCCGTAAAATTAATCAGGCACGAAGGGGCTGCGGTGAAGTGCCTCTTCGTGCCTGACTCAAGTTTCGCGCCTGATTGTCTTCAGGGAGTGTGCGCGGCCACGAGGGAAATCAGTTTGCCGCCGCGTCCGTGTTTTGGAACAGCGAGTCGTCCATCTTAAGTCCGAAGCTGACGGTCAGGATGTTCGACTGTTCCTCCTGCTTGCCGTCGGCGTAGAGCACCGTGCGGTACGGCACCAGAGTTCCCTGCGCGTATGTGTAATCGTGAAACGTCCGCTTGAACTTTGCCGTCTCGCCGGTCGGTGTATTCCCCTCGTATTCGAGCCACAACACACGCGCCCGTTGCGCGCTGATGTAGTAACGGGTGCGGACTTTCTCTTTGTCGACCAGTTCGATAACCCATGTGTCGATGTTCTTGTGCTTTTCTTTGGAGACGAAATTGAGCGTCGAGCCGTTCTCTTTGTAGCGAAGCAGCGCGTCGATGCCGTGTCTGGATGGAAGGAGGAATTTGTCGACGGCTTCCTGTCGCGGGGTGAAGGTCGTCCCGTTGACGATGCCGAACACGCGCCCGCCGTTAAAGACAAGCGAGTACTCCATCGACGGCATCTTTTGATCGAGACGTATCTTATCCTTGTCGGCGGTTTCGCCGCGGACGAAACGCCGCTCGTATGTAATGTCTTCCGTGCGCCCGTCGCCGTTCGTCCGGCTCAAGCGCCCGCGCTCGACGCCGTTGCGCTGAATGGTCGATAAGCGTTGGCGCCCCACCCCGCCGCCGAAAACCAGAATCACAGTTTCGGCAATTTCTTCGGCTGTCGGCACCTTACCTTCTTTCTGCGCACCGAAAGCGGGGCGCGGGGCGAGCGCCACACCGACCCATACAATGATCGTCGCCAGTGCGAGATAATTCAAACGTCGCAACACTAGATAAAGTCTCCTTAACAATAGAGCTGTAATTATTCGTTGATCGGAACGTATCGTGACGCATCGCAGGAAGAGGTCAGCCAAAGCGTCAATGCGGCGATTTTAACACATAAATAACCACCGGTCTCACAGCCGCCCGTCTTGAATTGGCAGACATTAGAGATGCTCGAACCTTGCCCGCCGGATGCCTGAGAGTGTGTTGACAACCTTCTTACTCAGCATGTAGAGTGCTCGGTTTTCCACACCCTTAAATCTCAGAGCGAGTGTTAATAACGAAGCCAGCCTCGTAAAAATTCCGGTGCGTCATTTATTATTTCTCGCCAATTACGAAAGGAAATCGAACAATGAAAAAAGTAGGCATTCTGGTCGGTCGCGAGCAGTCTTTCCCGGCGGCTCTGATCGAAAGAATCAACAAGCGCGGTCAAGGCGCGGTTCAAGCGGAGTTAGTGACGGTGGGCGGCGTACGGCTCGATTGGTCGAAGAGCTACGACCTGATTGTCGACCGCATCTCCCACGAGGTTCCCTTCTACCGCGGGTTCCTGAAGCGCGCTGCCCTCGAAGGCACGATTGTCATCAACAACCCGTTCTGGTGGTCGGCTGACGACAAGTTCTTCAACTACGCGCTGGCGAAGAAACTCGGCGTCGCCATCCCCCGCACCGTTTTGTTGCCGCAGAAAGATTACATCAAAGGCGTGACCGGTGACAGCTTGCGCAACCTCGAATTCCCTCTCGATTGGCAAGGCATTATCGACTACGTCGGGTTGCCGGCGATCCTGAAACCATTCGACGGCGGCGGCTGGAAAAACGTTTCGCGCGTCAACTCGCTTGAAGAGTTGTGGCGCGACTACGACCAGACTGGCACCCTCTGCATGACGCTCCAGGAGATGATTGACTTCGATCACTTCGTGCGCTGCTACTGCATTGGTCAAGAGGAAGTGATGATCATGCCGTATGACCCGCGCAAACCTTATCTCTCCGGCGAGCAGTACATCAACGACCCGAACTACCTGACACCGGAACTTGCGGCGCGTGTGACCACCGACGTTCGAACGCTCTGCCGTGCCCTCGGCTACGACATCAACACCGTCGAGTTTGCGATCAAAGACGGCGTTCCCTACGCCATTGATTTTATGAACCCCGCACCCGACGCGAACCTTCACTCGGTCGGCGAGTTCTACCACAACTGGGTTTTGGGCGCCGTGACAGACTTGGTCTTCAAGCGTCTCGCCGAACCGCAGGCCGCTCCCCGTTACCGCTGGGATGCGCTGCTTAACCCGACTCCGGCAAGCCAGTTTTCGCAAGCGGTCGAGGCCGTCGCCTCCGCCGCTGAACAAGCCGCCCGCACGATCTTACCGAAACCCGTGCGTTACATTCCGTCTGACATCGCGGCCGGCGTCAGCGAACTGGTCAGCGACGCGACCACCGCCGTCTCTCAAATCATCGATTCCGTCATCGAATCGGATACGGCGAAGGCCAAAAGTTCGAAGCGCAAAAGTTTGCCGAGCACCACTGGTACATCAACAAAACGTAAAGCAACCACCAAAAAGACCATCACCCCGCCGACCGGTGAAACCGTTCCCGAAGTTTAGACAATTCATCGCTTCGCCCAAAAAGGAAGAAGGGCAACCCGTGGGTTGCCCTTCAAACTTCCGAATTGATGGTGGCCAGGGACGGAGTTGAACCGCCGACACCCTGATTTTCAGTCTTAAGGGGGCTGTTTTGTTGAGG
>JACDEG010000751.1 GCA_013816505.1 Pyrinomonadaceae bacterium
GCAGAAGCGAGGAGTCGAAAAGCGGCATCACCTGCTGCGCTACCTGCGCCAGCACCCGGAAGAACTGCGCCCGGTTGAGCAAACCTCGACGGGAACTATTAATCATGCTTCGCGTGCAGGATAATCATGTGCTCATAAGCAGCTTTTGGGTATAATCCGCCGCGCCGACGATTTACCCATAAACGCTTGACCGGGCGACTCGCATGACGACCCCCCCGCCTCATCACACGAAGTAACAAAGCTGCTCGTTGATTGGAGCAACGGCGACCAATCGGCGCTCGACCGATTGATGCCGCTGGTCTATGACGAATTGCGGCGGCTCGCGCATCACTACATCAGCCGCGAGCGTCCGGGTCACACGCTGCAAACCACCGCGCTCGTCAACGAGGCTTACTTGCGCCTCGTCAACCAGAAGAATGTCCACTGGGAGAACCGCGCGCAGTTCTTCGGACTTGCCGCCAAGTTGATGCGACACATTCTTGTGGATCACGCGCGCGGTCTCGCTTACGCCAAGCGCGGGGGCGGCGCGCGGAAAGTGTCTCTTGACGAAGCTGCAATTTTATCTTCGGAGCAAGCGGCAGATTTGATCGCGCTTGACGACGCGCTCGAAAAGCTGGCGCGAGAGTTCCCGCGTAAATGCCGAATTGTGGAACTGAGGTACTTCGGCGGGATGACGGTCGAAGAGGCGGCGGAAGTTTTGCAGGTCTCACCCGTCACCGTGATGCGCGACTGGAACGTGGCGAAGGCATGGCTGCACCGCGAGTTGAGTCATGGAAGCTGATCGCGAACAACAAATTGACGAGCTGTTCCATGCCGCGCTTATGCGAGTGCCCGCCGAACGCGCGGCCTTCCTCGCCGAAGCCGGCGGAGACGACGAAGAATTGCGCCGCGAAGTCTCATCGTTGCTCGCCGCTCACGAAGGGGCTGACGACTTCATGGAAAAGCCGGTCATGGAAGCGGCCACACGTCTGCTCGCGGATAATCAGGCCAGAGCAATCATCAATCAGCAAATCGGCCACTACAAAATCCTCAAACTACTCGGCGCGGGCGGGATGGGTGAGGTCTACCTCGCGGAAGACACGATGTTGGGCCGCCGCGTCGCGGTCAAGCTGCTGCCCGCGCACTTCACGACAGATAGTGAACGGGTGCGCCGCTTCCAAAGAGAGGCGCGCTCCGCCTCGGCACTGAATCACCCCAACATTCTCACCATTCACGAAATCGGGCAGTCGGACTCGACGCATTTCATCGCCACCGAGTTCATTGACGGCGTGACCTTACGCGAGCGGATGAATGAGGTGCGGCTGAGTCTTTCCGAGTCGCTCGACGTGGCGATCCAAGTCGCTTCGGCTCTGGCCGCTGCGCATGAAGAAGGCATCGTGCACCGCGACATCAAGCCGGAGAACATCATGCTCAGGAGGCGTGACCGCATCGTCAAAGTTTTAGACTTCGGCCTCGCCAAGCTGACGGAACAAAAGGTTCTCACCACTGATCATGAAGCCGCGACAATGCAGCAGCTGACGACCCACCCCGGCGTGGTGATGGGCACGGTCGCTTACATGTCGCCGGAGCAGGCGCGCGGGATAGAGGTGGATGCACGAACAGACATTTGGAGTCTGGGCATGGTGCTTTATGAGATGGTGGCGGGGCGCGTGCCGTTCGAGGGTGCGGCGTAGGGCGACGTGATCACCTCAATACTGGAGAAAGAACCACCGCCGCTGATCGACGCTGTTGCAAATTATCCTGTCATCTCGCCCGATGGAAAGCAGATTGCCTGTCACTACTGGGATGAGCAAGCGAATCCACGATATGGAGTAATGGTCTTTCCATTTGAAGGAGGCCAGCCCACAAAGCGACTCAAAATAAATCCTAACACTTATGGGTCAGCTACTCATTGGACACCCGACGGGCGCGCTCTTTTGTACATCGACGACCACCTCGCAAACATCTGGAGTCAGCCCGTCGATGGCGGGAAGCCTATGCAGCTAACCAACCTTCAAGGCGATCAAATATTCCGATTCGATTACTCGCCGGACGGCAAATGGCTTGCCCTCGCGCGCGGCAGGATGACTGATGACGTTATCCTGATAAGAGATTTCCGGTAACCGGCAGCTTGCAGCCCCTCTACGGCATGTCGGCTTCCCACCGTGAAGACGTGAGCGGCATCAGAGACGTGAAGTTCTACGTCGACATCCCGGATGCATCGTTCCGCTCGCAGAAAAAGTGAAGGTGTGAGTGAAAAGGCAAAAGTAAAAGTACCCCACCGCAAGCGGTGGGGCTTTAGAGAGGTTCACTCGATCAGGTCTAGTTGCGAGTCTTGGGCTTCTTTGTGACGTTGAATATATTTGCGCATCACCTCTGCCGTCACGTTGTC
>JACDEG010000304.1 GCA_013816505.1 Pyrinomonadaceae bacterium
CGGTAAAGGTGCGCTGCGGACCTTGCCGCAACAGCTCACTTCGGGAGTATGGAATGATCGACCCAGCGGGCGAGCGAAACGCCCGTGGAGGCGCTTCGGTTAACACCTTCTGCTCGCCTTTCGCTGCGGTGGCAGCGCCGATGACAGACGCGGAACTAGCAATCACGAACTCCCGTCGATTTATCTTGACTGATCTCGACATCAAATTTGATCCCTTCCCAAAGTCTTCAACACTCTTCATCGAACAGTCTCAGCGAAGCGAAAGCGGGGCTGGGGCGGCGGCGGGCTGAAAGACTCCAGGTGCTGCACGCTCGCCGTGATTTTGAATTCACCTGTGGTGGTAGCGATGGACGCTTCGAGCAGCCGCGCTAATTCTTCGGGGTGCGTTTGAACCCGCGCGTTAACGATGAGCGACGCTTCACGCGTGAAATCAATCTCAGCGTCACCGCTCCATCGGGGAGCATCCAGATTGTTTGTGACCGCGATGCGGTCACAGCCATCCTTCGTCACCAACAGCAGTTTGACGTGAGCAATGGGGGCACTCATTAAGACGCAGCGGCTCTGCATTTCACTGATCAATCGTTCGGCGAGCGCTCTCGGTGAAAAGTCGTTTGTCGCGGTCAGGTCAACTGTCGCGTTGAGCCAACCGAGCGCCGCTTCAGCCTGGGCATAGATGTCGTAATCTATCTCCAGTACGCGCTCGCCTGCGCCGCGCGCGCCGAGCAGCGCATCCACCCACTCCGCGATCCCCTGACCGGTGGCGGCACTCATCGAGTGCAACGGCACACCGTTAAGGAGAGCGATCAGCATCTGGTTTAACTCATCGCGCTCGGCGTTCGTCACCGTGTCCCGCTTGTTGAGAATGACCAGGTCTGCCTCCGCAAGTTGTTTCTGGAAAAGGTAAGCGACCGATTGAGGAAATTCAGCATCGCCACTGGAGAAGGCGCGCAGCCGACTCGGCTCAACAAGAATCGAGAGCGGCGCGAGATCGAATTGATTGGCGTAATATCTGCGTAGTGGCTGATAAACGGTGGCCGATAAGTCGGTGAAGTCATCTCAAAACTCCGACTGAATACAACATATGGTATTCTGCTGGCTTGCCGGCAACAGGATAGAGTATACCTAAAGAGTTTTGAGATTACTTCGGTGCAACTGCCCACCGCCTCCGCCAGAATTACATCCGGTTGTGCCTGATCGAGAAGTCGCTGTGCGTGGTCAATGAGTACGTCGAATTTGCAGCAGAAGCATCCGCCGGTAATCTCCTCCGTCGGCAAGCCGAAACTGCGCATGACCTCCGTATCAACGAGGGCATCCCCTTGATCGTTGGTGATCATCCCGACCCGCAGCCCGCGCCTCATCAACTCTCGCGCGGCAGCCATGAGCGCCGTTGTCTTGCCGGCACCGAGAAAACCCCCGACGCAGGCAATTAAAACCTTAGACATGCGCGGCTGGTCACTCATTCGGCCTCCTTTCGTCGAAAGGTTTTGAGAGCACTCTGGCTGCTCGCTGTCGCCGTCATCTCCAACTGGGGGACATCATCAGCGAAGCCCGGCGCGGAGCCGCTCGCCGTCTTGATCGAGCCTGCCCCCAGTCGGCCACCACGTTGATCTCAGAGGCGGCGGCGGTCGCCGGGCTTCCGCTTGCGCTCAGGGCGACCAGCCGCACGTAGCGCGCCGGACGGACTGACCAACTCACTACCTTCGTGCCCGCGGTCACCGGCCAGTTGCCTTGAGCGACCGTCGTGAACGACTGGCCGTCGTTGGAGAGCAGGACCTCGTAGGCGGTGATCCTGCCGTTGAGATTGGCGTCGATGCGCGGCTGATAAGTTAGCCCCTGAACGTTCTGACGACGACCGAAGTCCAGTGTGACCGCTTGTGGCAACGGCGCCGGCGGGTCAAACTCGGAACTCCACATCGTTTCGGGCCGGTCGTCAATGGCGTTCGGCACGCTGAACTCGTAGCCGCGGTAGTTCCTGGTATGTGCGCTGGTCGCCGTGGCGATCATCGAAGCGTGCGGGAGAAACCGCGGCGGCGGGCCGGAGGACGTGACCTTCACGTCGTCGAACTGTGCGGTCTGGAAAGGGCTGACGCGGAGCCCGATCTGCCCGGTCCGGTGGCCGCCGTCCTGCACAGTCGCTACCTTGATGTCGCCGATCCAAGCGCTGATCTCCTCGCCGCGGAACCCCAACGCGAGCCGTCTCCATGTTCCGACACCGAACGCTGCAATGCCCGACGCGAGGGTCCGATTCTCCCCGAGAATGTCCTCTGCGTACAGGCTCCACTCGCCGGTGTCCGCCACCTTCAGGTGGTATCCGGACACCCGGGTCCCGTTCTGCGCGTCAACGCGGCCCAGCAACTCGACGTAGCCGGGCTGCTCGAGCATGGCCTGCGCGCTGACTTCGTAGTCGCCCCACCAGCGCGGGTCGCCGGCCACCGTGGTCGGCGGTATGCTCCCGGTCTCGTTCCATGGGATCGGCTTCTGCGTGACGACCTGGCGGTAGCAGTCGCCGCGACGGCCACCACCGCACGGGGCCGTCTCGAAGCCACCGTTGATGTCGGAGAAGTAGCGCGCCAGCTTGCCTAAGGGCGGCCAGCGCCGGCTGGATGCATTCCCCTCGAAGTTCTCGTGGAAGGGAATGGGCATCTGCTCACTGAGTCCCGCGACTGGCCGGGCGTCGCCCTTGCGCTGGCCGGTCGTAGTACTCAATGTATAGACGTGACCGGGCCGAAGTATCACCGAGTAATGGCCGCCGACCGGCGTGATTTTACCGGTGTGAACGAAGTCGTCGGAGGGATCGGACGAGTCGAGGTTGGTCGACCAGACGTGGACGGGGCCGGCCGAGAGACCGCCCGCGACACTGATCTTCATGGCTGCGGTCGTGGTAGCGTCCATCGTCTCGATCACCATCGAGTAATCACCAGTGTTGGGCGCGCGCATCGTCACGTAGCTGGCACCGCTCGGGAGGTAGCCGCTGGCACCGTCGAGGTAGCGCCAGCCGATTTCGGTGAACTGCGCGGTGTGAGCGTGGACCCAAATCGACTTGCCGACTCGGTAGTGACCCGACCACGGCGTCTCGGCGAGCATCAGCCCGGTGTCGGCGATTGGCAGGTTCGCGTACCAGGCGGAGATCAGCGCCCAGTTGATATTCGACGTCATCCGGCCGTCGATGTACTGGCGGTTCATCGCCCGCGCCAGTGGGCCGGCACCGACATCGTGCCCTTCGGAACTCTGCTCAGAGTCCCACAGTGGCTTGTCGAGACCGAGCGCGTCCGCGGTGCTCGGACAGCGCTGGTACAACGAGCGCCACCCGCAGGGGTCGTGTGCCCCGACGATGTCGACGGCGGCCTTGAACGCCGGATCGTTCTTCATCGCCGTCGCCACTGCCCACGGATCGACAATCGCGTCGGCAGCGACGATCTTCACGTCTGGGTAGCGCTTGGCGAGGGCCTTGTTGAGCGCGATGTACCAGTCCTTGTCGAACCCGCGCTCGTTCCAGCCGCCAACGTAGTCGATAACCAGGTCCTGCTGCTTGGCGCAGTCCAGCCACTTGATGATGTATTCGATATTGTCCTGCGACCAGAAGCCCCCTTTGAACCAGCCGGGCGCGCCCCACTCCAGCGCCCAAAGCTTGATCTTCGGGTTGCGTGCCTTGGCCTCCTTCACCAGCCACCACTCGTAGCCGCGGTCGCAGCCGAGATCGTCCCGCGTGCGCATGTGGCTGGCCTCGGAGCCGTCGGTCGAGTTGGTATCGCCGCCGATCTCCACCTTGAGGATGTGTCCCGCCGCCCCGTAGTCGGGCTTAAACAGGTAATCGAGGATCTGCGAGCGCTCGGGCTCCGGGTAGTCGTATAACAGTCGCGAGGAGGCCCCGGCGCTTAGCCCGCCGATGCCGTCGAAGGTCAGGCCCGGCGACTTCCCGTCGATGGTCACTGACTGTGCCGCAGCGCGTGCGGCGGAGAGGCACAGCAGCGGCGCGGCGGAAATCGCGGCGATCAAGAGCAGGCGGTGCAGGCGTGGCGTCATCGTGATGGTTCTTTCCTATCCAGAGTCAAGCGAACGACGTGACCTCCCGCCACCGCTAGAACAGCATCGATGGTATCCGCAGATGTGACCTTAAATTGCCGCCGGATCAGTTTCGCGGGTTGGTGAGGGGCATCGGGGTCATCGGCATAAACCTCGGCGATGAATTCTCCGGGGCCGATGAAGCTCAGCGGGATAGACAGTTTCCGCGCGGTGCTATCGGTCATGCTCCCGATGTACCACTGCGTGCCCCGCCGCCTTGCAACGGTGATGTGCTTGCCCACGGACCCATTGAGCACCTTCGTCTCGTCCCATGAAGTCGGGACCTGTACCAGAAAGTCCAGACCTTGTTGACCTTGATACGCAGACGGAGAATCCGCGATCATCGGCAGATAGCCCTCGTACACCACATACCTTGCCAGTTGGCGCGCACGAGTTCCGATAGTGATGGGCGCGACGTTGCGGGGGGTAAACTCCTGTTCTGTGACGTTGCGAAAGGACCCTGAATGATAATCAAGAGGACCGGCCAGCATGCGAACGAATGGGACGATCAGTTCATGTTCGGGTGTGCTCCCCCGCCGATCCCATTTGTTGAATTCAAGATTGTACACCGCCTCAGTGGTGAGCAAATTCGGATACGTGCGGCGAAGTCCCGTTGGTTTATAAACATTATGCAGGGTCACTGTCAGATGATGCTTCGCCGCCAGTCGGACTAGCTCGTGAATGAGGTTGACCGTTTCCTGATCGTCCCGATCAAAGAAATCGACCATCACGCCTTCGATGCCCCACTTCTCATAAACGGGAAAGGCTGTTTTCATGTGCGCCTTGGCCGCTGCCGAATGCATCCAGAGACGTAAGCGGACGCCTTTTTGACGCGCGTATGCGATCACCTCCGGGAGGTCGATCTCGGGCAGGCTTTTCGTAATGTCGGCTCCCTTATAAGGTACGATAGTGCCGCCATACCATGCGATATTCTCGAAACCATCCAGCGAGTGATATTCGATCCCGTGTTCGGCGCAGAAGTCGATGTAGTGCTTATGCGTCTGCGTGTTCTGTCCGCCAGTGAAGCCGGTGTTTTTAATCTCATAGCCGTTCCACCAGGGAAAGGTCGTCTTGCCCAGCTTGATCCAGGAGGTGTCCCTGATGGCGGAGGGAGGGTTGAGGTTCGTGACGATGTTCGATTCGATCAACCGTCCCGGATCGTCCGCAATCATCAAGACGCGCCAGGGCGAGACGTGAGGCAAACTGGCTTTCACTGTGATTTGAGGATCGTCCGGCCGGGGAGCAAGTCGGCTGGTGAGAATGCCGGGATGACCCGCCATCCCGGACAGATACATTCCGGCATAGTCAGTCAGATCAGCTTCGGTAATGGCGACCCAGATTTTGTCGGGATACTCCAGCAGCAGAGGCAGGCCGACCAACGAATCTGGGGAGACGCTTTTCAGCGGAAGAAGTTTGTAATGGAATTCATAAGGCGTCTTGAACGAGGTCACGGGCAGCGTGTATGCCTTGGGGTCGCCGACGAAGGAAAATGTCGAATGCTCGGAGCTGATGACCAGTTCACGCAGAGCCGGTTGTTGGGGAAAACGGTAGCGAAAAGCGGCGCCGTCATTATACGCCCGAAAAATCAAGTCCAGTCGCCGACGCGGCTCTGATTGCTCCTCAAGCGAAATGACTGCCTCGCGGTAACGGTCGCGCGCGGTGCTTGTTTTGCCCGGATTGATTGCATATGTTTGGTCGCGCTGAGCGCGCGCGACCCGAACGACCTTGAAATTGCTGTCGAGTGGGCCGGCAGGTGCCAGGTCGATTCCCATGCTCGCCTGATGAACCAGCGGTTTCCCCTGGTAGAAGACGCTATAACAGGGGACGGATTTCTTGCCCGGCCTCTCACATAACCCGAACACAATTCGTATTTTTTTATCGGGGGACTCGACGACAACAGAGTTATTGGGGGGCAATTCACTTGCCGCTTTCTCGCTGGCTAATGAAGCTATCACAGGGAAGCTCGCCAGAAACTTTATTAACTCTCTTCGGTTCATCATGACATCTCTCGCCTCCGTGAATTACTCGTTGATGAATTGCGCAGCGTTCTCCTTCGTGATGCGCGCCGTCGGCGGCGTGATCTTTTTCGGCGGCTGTTCTTTGTTCAGGATTTTCATCGCCGTTTCGATGGCCTCTGTGCCGCAGTTCGGGTAAAGGAATGTCGCGTCGAGTTTGCCGTCGAGTACGGCTTTCGCGCCGCCCTCCGTCCCGGGCAGGCCGTCAATCCCGATGATCTTCAGCCCATCGGCGCGGTTCATCGCCGTCGCCGCGAGGTACGCGCCCATCGCCATCGGGTCGTTGTGCCCGTAGATCAGATCAATCTTTTCGTTCGCCCGCAACGCGGCTTCCGCCTGCTCGCGTCCCTTGTCGCGCAGCCAGTCGGCGACCGGGTCGGCGATGATTTCGATTCCGGGATGAGCGGCGACGGCTTCGCGGAAACCTGCGTTGCGGTCAATGGCGGGCGTTGAACCGGGCAAACCTTTAATCTCGACGACGTTGCCTTTGCCACCCAAGAGTTGCGCCGCGTACTCACCCGCCGCACGGCCGATCTCGCGGTTGTCTGCGCCGATGAACGTCGTGTAACTGTCGCCCTCGATGCTTCGGTCGAGCACGATGACGGGGATGCCGCTGTCATACACGCGCTTGACGATGCCGGTCAGCGGCTTCGCTTCGTTCGGCGAGATGATGAGCAGGTCAACGCGCTGTCGCAGGAAGTTCTCCACGTCGGCGACCTGCTTGCTGTTGTCCTGCTGCGCGTCGGCGTAGGCGATTTCGAGTTGCGGGTGCTTCGCCGCTTCCTTCATCAGCGTTGAATCCATCCACGTCCGCCACGGCTCGGCTTTGTTGGCTTGCGAGAAACCGATGACGAACTTGTCCCCTTGCCCGCCGCCGCGCTGACACGCGCTCGCAAGCAGCAAACTCGCTGCGGGTAGGGCGAGCGACAGGCTGCCGAGAAATGCGCGCCGCGACTTCCCGCGCGCTTGTCCGTCTTTCGTCGTGAGATTTACTTTCATGTTTGGCGTGTTCCTTAAAACTTCAGCCACGTCGTTGCAGCAACACCGCGCCGACGATGATTATTCCTTTGAGCAGGAGTTGAATGTTAGCGTCAACGTTGTTGAGACCGAGGATGTTATTGATGATGCCGATGATTAAAGTTCCGACCAATGTGCCGACCACCGTTCCTGTGCCGCCCGATAAAGACGTGCCGCCGATGACGACCGCCGCAATCGCGTCGAGTTCGTATGCCACGCCGTCGTTCGGATTGCCCTGTTCGAGTTGCGCGCAGTGAATGATTCCGGCAAGCGCGGCGAGCAAGCTGCAAATCGAGAAGACGCCGAACTTGACCCAATCAACGCCGACGCCCGACAGCCGGCTCGCGGTTTCGTTGCTGCCGACGGCATGCACGTAACGCCCAAAGCGCGTCTTGTTCAAGACAACCCATGCGATGACGACCGTTGCCAGGAAGATCAGCGCCGGGATGGGGACGAACTCGCCAAGTTTGCCGCCGAGTATGGC
>JACDEG010000752.1 GCA_013816505.1 Pyrinomonadaceae bacterium
TCTCCGTCGCGATTACGGTCGGCGAGGCGCAACGTACATTCAGGGATGCGATTGCGGCGAGCGCCGACGCGATCACAGTTGGCTCCGGCCTTGAAGAATCCAGCCAGATGGGGCCGGTCATCACAAGCGAGAGTAAAACACGTATTGAGGGGTTGATTGCCAGAGGGACGAGCGAAGGGGCGAGCGTGCTGCTCGACGGTCGCGGCGCGAAAGTGACGAACCACGAACGAGGTAATTTCCTCAAGCCGACGGTGCTGGAAAACGTCCCGCCGGGCGGTGAGCTGTCGAAGACTGAAATCTTCGGCCCCGTGCTCAGCCTCGTCCACGCCGGGACGGTAGACGAAGCTCTCGATATTCTGTCCCAAAGTCTCTACGGCAATGCGGCTTCGATCTTCACCACCAGCGGCGCAGCGGCGCGCAAATTCCGCTACGAGGTGGAGGCGGGCAATGTCGGCATCAACATCGGCGTGGCCGCACCGATGGCCTACTTCCCCTTCAGCGGTTGGAAGGACAGCTTCCTCGGAGTCATGCACAGCCAGGGGCGCGACGCTATCGAGTTCTACACCGAGAAGAAAGTCGTGATCGAGCGTTGGCCGAAGCAGTGGTCACGTAAGTTTTAATCTCACGCGGCGGGGGTGGGCGAGTCTTAATGGCGCGAGTAAAGTCAAACCGGATGACAGATGCTCCCGTTCTGGAAATGCGTCATATCAGGAAGACGTTCCCCGGCGTCGTGGCTTTGGACGACGTTGATTTCGAGTTGCGGCGGGGCGAAGTTCATATCCTCATCGGCGAGAACGGCGCGGGCAAGTCCACGCTCATGAAAATCCTGAGCGGAGCCTATCAGAAGAGCGCGGGCCAAATCTTTCTCGACGGAGCCGAGGTGGAGATAAAAAATCCCAGGCACGCGCAAACACTAGGCATCGGCATCATCTATCAGGAATTCAATCTCATCCCGCATTTGTCGGTCGGGGAAAATATCTTTCTCGGGCGCGAGCCTCAGCGTCTGCCGGGACTGATCAATCAACGCGCTATCTTTCAAGAAGCGGCGCGCGTCTTAAGCAGCCTGGGCGTGAACCTCGATCCTCATCGGTTAGTCAAAGAACTCAAGGTGGCCGATCAGCAAATGGTCGAAGTGGCCAAGGCGCTCTCACTCGACGCCAGAATTCTGATCATGGACGAGCCGACAGCCGCCCTCACCGAGCACGAGATCAAAGAACTATTCGCCACCATCCGCCGGCTCAAGGCCAAAGGCGTCGCCATCGTTTACATCTCGCACCGCATGGAGGAACTGTTCGAAATCGGCGACCGTGTCACCGTCTTACGGGACGGGCGTTCAGTCGGCACTTACGATGTGCGCGGGATGAGCAAGTCTGAACTGATCCGCCTGATGGTCAACCGTGAATTGACGGAGTTGTTCCCGAAAGAGAGAGCCGCGAAGGGTGCGGAGATATTGCGTGTCGAAGGGTTAAGCACCAGGGGTGGTTTGAAAGATATTAACTTCTCACTTCACAAGGGCGAGGTCTTAGGGATAGCCGGACTCCTGGGCGCGGGGCGGACGGAACTGGCGCGCGCAATCTTCGGTCTCGATAAGATTACTTCGGGAACCATTTACATCAACGGCGCGCCGCGGAGGATCAACTCGCCGCGCAGCGCGATTAATTCCGGTATCGGTTTTCTCACCGAAGATAGAAAGTCTCAAGGTCTGGTCTTGCCATTGTCGGTTAAAGAGAATCTGTGCCTTGCCAGTGTGGACAAGTTTTCGAGCTGGGGCATGATGGACACGGGTGAGGAGCAGCGTGCAGCCGGTCAGTATGTGAAAGACCTGCGGATCAGAACGCCGGGACTCGATCAGAAGGTGGTTTTTTTAAGCGGCGGCAATCAGCAGAAGGTGGTCTTGAGCAAGTGGCTTTGTTGCCAGTCCGAGGTGTTTATCTTTGATGAGCCGACGCGGGGCGTGGACGTGGGCGCGAAAGCCGAAATCTATCAGCTAATGAACCGGCTCACGGCGTCCGGCGTCGCCATTATCATGATCTCATCAGAGATGCTCGAAGTGTTGGGCATGAGCGACCGCATCATGGTCATGCGTGGGGGCAGCATCACGGGTGAGTTCTCCGCCGGGGAAGCCACACAGGAAAGAATCTTACAATGCGCCCTGGAGGAATAACCCTGCGACAGGATTTTTTCTCACACTACGGACGACAACTCAGCACTTTGGCGGGGCTGTTTGGACTGGTCGTCGTGCTATGGGCTTTGACGCCCCACTTCTTAACCGTCTCGAATCTTTTGAATGTTGCCGAGCAGGCGACCATCATTGCCATCGTCGCGGTCGGCATGACTTTCGTCATCATCACCGCCGGGATTGATTTATCA
>JACDEG010000305.1 GCA_013816505.1 Pyrinomonadaceae bacterium
GTTGCCGGGCGCGACGAGATCGGGCTTCATGAGGTGGTCGTAGTGTTTGACATTCGCTACGTCCGTCCAGAAACTGCGGGTCGGCCCGCGCGAACTGTATGAAGCGATCACATCGTCGTTGCGCGAATTCGTTCCATAAGTGTTCGTCGCGCCGACCGTGAGCGCCGACGGTTCATTGCCCGGTGAGTGGATTTGCCCGTAGACCTTCTGCCCGCTCCCGCTCTTGCCGTTGTTACCAGCGGCGGCGACCACGACCATTCCGGCGTCGACGAGGCCGCGGACGGCTCGGCACAGCGGATCGATGGTATACGACTCGATGGCCGGCGTCCCCAAACTCATGTTGACGACGCGAATGTTATAGGCCGCGTGGTTGGTCATGATCCAGTCAATCGCGTTCAGCAGGCTGGAGACCTTGCCCGTGCCGTTCGAGCCCAGCACGCGGAGGTTGATCAGGTTAGCGTTGTGGGCGACGCCGCGGTATGCGCCCGAAGCGATCTGCCCGTTGCCGGCGGCGATGGAAGCGACGTGGGTACCGTGGCCGTACGGGTCGTCGGTGCGCCCTTCGCCGGTAAAGTCTTGGCTGTGGATGACGCGCGATTGGCCGCTGCTGTTATTGAAAGATTTGTGTGCGGCGTAGACGCCGGAATCGACAACCGCAATGCCGACGCCCTGCCCACCGAGCGTCGTCGTGGTCGATGTGGTCGTCATCGTCCCGACTTGCGTCGTGGATGTTGTGGTCTGCGTGAGAGCGAGAGTGAGGCTGAGCGGGCCACTCGTCCCGACTGGCGCCGTGGGTGTTGTGGTAACGGTTTGATTCCTGACCATGTCGACGCCGCTGGTCGACGTGATGTGTCCCGACGACTTAATGTTCGGGTCTTCCGAGACATACTTGACCTCGTCAAAATCTCCCAGACCGGCAACGGCGCTGATTGGCATTTCAACGACTAACATTCTGAGGTTGCGAAATCTTGACGTGACGTGCGCCCGGTGCTGGCGAAGGTAGCGGCGCAGCGTCACGCTCTCGTCTATGCCGTCATTGTCGTCGTCGTCGGACTTTATCTTCAGCCCTCGGCGGATCGAGTCTTGGAATTGTAAAATCACCGTTGTGCGCTCTCCGGCTGACAAGCTCCGGCGCGCTTGTCGGCGTAACTCCGACGAGACTTTACGAGCCATGTCACGGCTTGGGTGGGCCTTCGCCCGGTCGGTGATGATGACGCCCATACAAAGGGTGACCGCGATCAACAGATAGGTGATCCAGTTCAGGGCGTGAGAATGTTTCGTTGATTTCATCGTGTCGTCCTTGGTCGGAAATTGGTCAGTTAAGATGGACTTAATCAAGACTTATGAGGTGAGCGATTGAGGTCGCGTGATCATTATGGCAATGACCGTACCGTTTCGGCAGGCAATTGAAAAACAGCTTATTCTCAGAGAATTCACGTTGTTGACGAGAAGAACGAATAACGACTCTGGTCGTCATCGGTCAGGTTGGAAGAGAGTGTCAGTCAATTTGACGAGCGTGAACGGGTTGACTATCGGCGGACTGGAGAGACATATCTCAGCCGAAGAGGACGAGGCTTAATGTGGTTGGCGCGATGAACAATTTGCTGACGGAAGAGGTTGAAGAGTATCGGGACCGCGCGTGGCGGCGCGAGGCGGAGTCGCGAGTCGAGAGCGCAATCGACGCGGAGAAGCTTATCGCGGACGTCGGGTTCTGCGCGGCGTTGACCGACGCGCGGAGGCCGGGGCCGTCGCTGTACGTCGCCGTGACCGGTCGCCGCGACGCGCATATGCCACGCAACGTGCAGAAGGACCCGGAGAGCAGTCTCGCGTGGCGCATCAAGGACGAGGTGATGCAGCGAGGTCGTATCTACTACGCAAAGCTCGCGCGTGGTCGCGCGACGTTCATTGCGCCGCGATTGATTCCGCACTTTAACGCGCTGTGGGGCGTGCCGCGCCGCCGTGAATCAGAAGCGTTGTCAGATGACGCGCGCGCGGTGCTGCGGGTGCTGCGGCGTGAATGGGAGATGGCAACCGCCGATTTACGAGAGGCCGCCAAAATACCGGAGCGGGCGCGGTTGACGCGTGCCATCGACGAATTGCAAAAGGCGATGAAGGTGATCCCTTCGGACGTGCTGTATGAGCCGTGGTTCACGTACGTCTGGACGTTGGCCGAGGCACGCTTCGCAACGGAGTTATGCGTCAAGGTATCGCGCGACGAAGCGCTTTGCGAAATCGCGCGTGCGTTCCTCGACGGCGCGGGCATGACTCTGCGCGGCGAGTTGGCGAAGGTGAGCGGGCTGTCGCGGCCCGACGCCGGACTGGGGAATCGCGCGCTCGTCCGCGAAGGTTTTGCGGTGCGCGCTGGGGCCGCGGGCGTCTACCATCTCACCGACTTTGAGGAGCGTCTGCGCCGGCGTTGATGATGGAAAAAGAGGTTCGATGTTAAAGGGTGGAGGTAGGTGAAAACTGTTATCCATTCGGAGTCAGACGTAAGCCTCCGCGCCGTTACTCCGGAAGTTGCCGGTCACGCTGGCGCAGAATTTCGTCGGCCTGACTGCGCGCTTCACTTTCGAGCCGCGCGGCTTCAAGGGCGTAGGGCGTCTGCCCGCGCATCATGCCGAGGCGTTGCAGCGCGATTTCGGTTTCGGCTTCGCTGGCATGGCGCGATCCGGCTGCTTCCAGCAGACGCAGGCGCGTCTCGGCTTCGGCCTCGTGCGCGACGGCTTCGTTCGTCGTGCGTTCAAGGCGGGACCGATCCGCACGCAACTCCTCTTCGAGCCGCACCCGATCCGCGCCGGCTACCTGTGAGGATTGTTGCAGGCGGCGCCCGACCATCGCCATCTCACGCCGAGAGTTTTTGACGACTCGCGTCGCTGTCAGGCGCGAGGCCAGCGTCTCGCGGTAGGCGTCCGCCAGCAGGGCGTTCTGTCCCTCGATCTGCTTTAAGGCGCGGCGCTCGGCGGGCTTCATCTCGGCGCGGAACCACCCCAATTCGCTAACCGTGACGCCGTCCGCCGCCAACCGCTCGCGCATCTTCTTTTCCCAGTGCTTCCGGTAAAGAAAAAACAGCAACGCGACGAAGAGACCGGCCACCACGCCGAAGGCGAGCGAAGTCAACACCAGCAGCATGTACACCCCAGCCTCTTCCGGCGAGGTGAAGTAACGGAGCAGAAAGTAGAGTGGGGCCGGCAGCGCGACAATGACGAACGCGAGCCACGGCGCCGTGCGCAACAGGGCTGCGGTCAGGCGGTCGCTGCTGCTGAGTTTGCCGCTTTGGGGAGTGGTGTCCATAAGTATCAAGGCAAAAGTAAAAAGGTAAAAGGCAAAAGTGAAAGCCACCGGGGAACAGATGTTAGATTTTAGATGCTGGATGTTAGTCCGGAACCTCGGCAGGTGTGCTGTCAAACATCTGACATCTGACATCTATTTTGTTCAACCCTGATTCTGGATAACTTTTGCTCAGGTGCTTATTTCCGTTGCGTAGAATCAGACACTACATGCCGTTGCAGGTCGCTTCTCATAAATGGTTTTGATGAACGACTGCGCGGTGCCGTAGACCTATGTACAAAAGCAAAAGTTTTTCGGGATAAAGATTGAACAACAGCCCGTCATGATTGGTTGTTACTTTTGCCTTTTACCTTTTTACCTTCCTATTTATTTAGCCTACCACGCGGCGGCGAGACTCGCCAAAAGTTCAGCCGAGACTGCGCTCCGGGCGTCTAAAGGGATATAATACGCGGAAATCATCAGCAACGTTTGTGGAAAGGATTGACGAAGTGACGAAAGCCGGACTGAAAAGAGTCGCCGCGCTCGCCTCCGCGGTTTTACTGATGTTCGCGACCAGCGCCGGAGTCGCCGCCAGCGCGCAACAGCGCTCGAACGACGCGCGGCGGCCGGTGCGCTCGGTGACGATCCCGGTCACTGTGCGGCTGAAGCAGACGCGCGGGCAGCGCGAGGTGCAACCAATCGAGGTGCTGCAAGTGCTCGAGGACGGCGTGCCGCAGGAGGTTCTCTCGAGGCGTGGTGGTGTCAACGTTCCGCTGACGCTAGCCGTGCTGATTCAAGATGGGGTCGTCGCCTCCACCGCCAACGAGATTAAAGGACTCGCGACGTTCATCCGTCAATTGCCGCCCAACTCGCGCGTCATGATCGGCTATCTGCGCTCCGGTTCGGTGCAGGTGCGGCAGCGGTTCACCACCGATCTTGATCGCGCCGCGCGTGCTTTGCGCATCCCGATTAGCGCCGCTACCTCCGCGCCGTTCAACCCTTATGTTCAGGTCGTCGAGGCGCTCCGGCGTTTTGAGTCGCAACCGACCGGCAGCCGCCGCGCGATTTTACTCGTCTCCGATGGGCTTGACATTTCGCGCGGCGCTGACAGCGCCTCGCCCTCGCAGAGCATCGATCTACAGCGGGCGATCACCGATGCGCAGCGGCGCGGCGTTGCGGTCTATTCGATCTACGCCCCGTCGAGCGGCGGCGCGAACGGCAGTTCGATACTGACCAGCTTCGGCCAGGGTTCGCTGCAAAGGCTGTCGAGCGAAACGGGCGGGCGGGCGTTCTTTCAAGGAACGAGCGCGGCGGTCAGCTTCGACCCGTTCCTCCGCGAAGTCGACACATTGCTCTCCAGACAGTTCGCTTTGACATATCTTTCGACCAACACCGCCAACGGATTTCACCGGATACGGATCGTCTCGGAACTCGCTGACGGCGAGATTCTCCACCCGACGGGTTACGTCCGCTAAAGGAAGGCAAAAGTAAAAGGCGGGTTACAATGCTGCTGTTGTTCATCGCTGATGCCGAAAGAGTTTACGTTTGTCCTTACCTTTTCTCCGTGAACTCTGTGTATCCTCTGTGTCTCTGTGTTAAAAATTATCGGTCTCTTCCACACGACCAACGCTGTACCATGCTCAGGTTTTTTATTTAGACATACTGCCCGGCAGCGAAGCCTGACGCCCACGCCCATTGAAAGTTGTAACCGCCGAGGTGCCCAGTCACGTCAACCACTTCGCCGATGAAAAACAGTCCGGGCGCGCGTTTGGCTTCCATCGTCTTCGATGATAACTCGTCGGTATCGACGCCGCCTGCCGTTACTTCCGCCTTCTGAAATCCTTCTGTCCCCGACGGGTCGATCCGCCACTGTTGAAGCCGCGCGGCGATTTCGGCAATCTCCTTCGACGAATATTGATTGAGCGGGCGCGACGAAGCGTGCGTCTCGCACCACGTCTGTGCGAAGCGGCGTGGCAAGTATTCGGTCAGAAGCGTGGCCAGCGTGTGCGTGCCGCGACGCCCGTCGATTAATTGTTGATGGGCGTCGAGGCCGGGAAGTAGATTGATATCGAGACTCTCGCCCGGTTGCCAGTACGAAGAGATTTGCAGAATCGCCGGGCCGCTCAAGCCGCGATGCGTCAACAGAATGTTCTCTTCAAATCTCGCTCCGCGGCACACGACTTCGGCAGCCAGCGAAACGCCGCTCAGTGGATTCAGCCGGTGCAGGTCTGCTGGATTGAGCGTCAGCGGAACCAATGCTGGGCGCGGCTCGACGACTTTCAAACCGAACTGCCGGGCGATTCGATAGCCGAAATCGGTCGCCCCGATCTTCGGGATCGACAGCCCGCCGGACGCGACCACCAGCGATTCCGCAACGAACGTTCCCTGATTCGTATGCGCAATGAAGTCCGATCCCCGGTCAACGCGCGACACGCGGCAATCGACTTTAATCTCGACCCCGGCTTGCTCGCACTCGCCCAGCAGCAGGTCGACGATCTGCCGCGAACTGCCGTCGCAGAAAAGCTGGCCGAGCTTTTTTTCGTGATACCCGATGCCATGCCGTTCGACGAGCGCGATGAAATCTTCGGGCGTGTAGCGAGCGAGCGCCGAGCGGCAGAAGCGCGGGTTGGCGGACAGGAAATTTTCCGGCGTGGTGTGAAGGTTGGTAAAATTGCACCGGCCACCGCCGGAGACGGCGATCTTTTTACCGACCCGGGCGGCGTGCTCAAGGACGAGCACGGAACGCCCGCGCTTGCCCGCCTCGATTGCGCAGAACAAACCCGCCGCGCCACCCCCGATAATCAAAACGTCATACTTCATCTAGAATAAGGGATGAGGGATGAGGGATGAGGGATGAATGAAAGACGCATCTCCGTTCCTCTTCCCGTCTTCAATGCTCGATCAACTGTTCATGCGCCACAGCATCAGCAGCCCGATGGAGAGGCCGATGACGATCACCGTGCGGCGCACGAAGACACGCCCCAGTCGGCGCGCAACGTGCGTCGAGGTGTAGCCGCCGAGCAACGCCGCAATCGACATCAGAATCGCTTCCGGCCAGTGAACCAGGTTCGAGACGATGAAGCCGACGACCGCCGCGCTGTTGAGGCACGCCCCGAGAAAAGTCTTGATGCCGTTGGCGCGATGGATGTCCGCGACGCCGAGCAGACCGAGCACCGACAGCATCACGATACCGTTGCCCGCGCCGAAGTAGCCGCCGTAAATCGCCGAGAAGAATTGAAAGATCATTGCCACCGTCCACCAGCGCGGGGTCGGACTCTCTGCCGCAGACTGCAAGCGGAAGCGGCGATTGATTGAACCCTGCAAGATGAACAACGCGGTCGCAGACAGGATCAGGTACGGCACCAGTCGGGCAAACGTTTCGGTCGGCGTCGCAATCAGAATCGCGCCGCCGACCGCGCCGCCGATGACGCTCGGAATGCCGAGGCGGACGAGGTGTGCGCGGCTGTTCTGCATCTCGCGCCGGTAACCCCACGCCCCGCCGAGCAATCCCGGCCACAGCGCGACCGTGCTCGTCGCGTTCGCCATCTTCGGGTCCAGCCCAATCCAGATCAGCGCCGGGAATGTGAGCAGCGTGCCGCCACCCGCAATCGAGTTGATCGTCCCCGCGACAAACGCGGAGACGAAGATGATGACGGCCTCAGTAATCGACATGAAGATATGTGACGAGAAAGGAAACTTTGAATATCTGTTGTGATGCGAACTCCACCAGTTACTTCGCAGCTCGGTGGATTGAAGCGAAAACAATATCAACCCGAATTTAACCGCCGGCGAATGCTTGGAGGGCGCGGAAAAGTAAAATAAGACACCATCAATCAGTTGAAAAGTTATGTGGATGCCGGGGCGCTCTCTTGCGTTCTCTCGCGTCCGCGGGCGGTGATATGGTTTTGTTTTCAGTCCGCCGCTTCTCTTGATCGAGCAGCGGGCGGAGATAACGGTAGACGGTTGCGGCGACGACGCGGCAGCCTTCGGCGTTCGGATGAACGCCGTCCGGTTGGTTAAGCGACGCAATGCCGCCGACGCCCTCAAGGAAGAAGGGAATCATCGGGACCTCGTGCTCGCGCGCGAGCGATTGAAAGGCGTCGCGAATCTCGCGGCGGTAGTCGGGGCCGGCGCTCGTCAGCGTGTCCATCCCGGCGAGAAGGACTTCTGAATCGCGTGCCTTGATGCGTTCGATGATCGCGCTCAAATTCTTTTTCATCTCCGGGACGGACTGGCCGCGCAGCAGATCGTTTGCGCCGAGTTCCAAAATCACCACGCGCACGTCACCGTCGAGCGACCAATCGAT
>JACDEG010000306.1 GCA_013816505.1 Pyrinomonadaceae bacterium
CTCCGCATCCACTCTTCGAGTTGCCGCAGATGTTCGGGATTCTTCGCCAACTTGTCGAGCGGTACTTGATGCGAGCGAAACGAATTCTCAGTCGGCAAGCCATCAACAAACTTCGGTCCCGTCCATCCTTTCGGTGTGCGTAACACAATCATTGGATACTGCGGGCGAGCGGTGAATCCGTTTTCCCGCGCATCTTTTTGTATCGCCTGTATCTCCGCAATAATCGTATCCAAAGTCGCTGCCATAAGTTGATGCATCGTTTCGGGATCATCGCCTTCGACAAAATAAGGCTTGTGCCCGTAGCCGACGAGAAGACTCGTCAACTCCTCTGTGCTCAAACGTGCGAGCACTGTCGGATTGGCGATCTTGTAGCCGTTCAAATGCAGGATTGGCAACACCGCGCCGTCGCGCGCCGGGTTCAGAAATTTATTGGAATGCCAACTCGCGGCGAGCGGCCCGGTTTCCGCTTCGCCGTCGCCAATCACGCATGCGGCAAGCAAATCAGGATTATCAAAGACCGCGCCGTAAGCGTGAACGAGCGAGTAACCTAATTCGCCGCCTTCGTGAATCGAGCCGGGCGTCTCCGGCGCGACGTGGCTCGGAATACCGCCGGGAAACGAAAACTGCTTGAACAATTTCTTGATGCCCTCGGCATCTTGTGTAATGTTCGGATAGAACTCGCTGTAAGTTCCTTCGAGATAAGTGTTGGCGACCAGCCCTGGACCGCCGTGTCCGGGACCCGCGATGTAAATCACATTCAAGTCGTGTTGCTTAATCACACGATTGAGGTGGACGTAGATGAAGTTTAGCCCCGGCGTCGTTCCCCAATGACCGAGCAGACGCGGTTTGACGTGCTTGATCGTTAAAGGCTCACGCAGCAGCGGATTGTCGTAGAGGTAGATCTGTCCGACGGAGAGATAATTCGCTGCTCGCCAGTAGGCGTTCATCAGTCGCACTTCTTCTGCGTTCAGTGGGAGTGTTCCTTTCAATTCGGCGACGGCCATCTCGGTATCACCCTTCCCGAAGTTTACTCAAATGCGTTCCGATTGTTTAGAACGGGGCTTGTTACAGATTTGTCGCGCTCGCCGGGCCGCGAGTCTCGCCCGGCGGAAGTGTTTTGCGTCCACTGATGATGTCCGGGTGAATGCGGTAAAGCGTAATGTTACTGGCGCGACCCCCCGGGTCATTCCACAACTTGTTCAGAGCGGGCGTGAGTGACGGGTTGGCTGTTGTGATGTACTGCATGGCGCTTTCCATCTCTTCCTTATCGGTGAGGCGCGCGGCTTTCCCTGTGGCAATCACACTTTTCCAGTTAGTCGGGTCAACAACCTCTTCAACTTGCAAGCACACTTCCGGATTCGTGGCGATAAACTGCGTCTTCATGCCTTCGGTCGTGAAGATGTAAATGTCGGGGTCCTGATATGCATAGTGGATGGGAATAACATAAGGATGATTGTCACGGACGCAACCGAGATGCCCGTAATCGGCACGCTCAAGAAGCGCATGTACTTCCTGCATTTCCATTTCTTCTACTTCAATCATGATCTGTTCCTCCTCCGAGAACCTTATTTCAAAGCTCTTTGTAAATGTTCTGTATACGAAGTGATTTTGACTACGCATTAAACGTGACTGTGCTGCCACTGCGCCTCTTGAATTCTCCGTCTCACCTCTCCGATGTATCCACAGATTGTTCCATCATTCGCTTTTACGGCGCAATCCATTGTGCAAAATCATATCGAGTTTCGACAATCTTCTCTTTCCAATAAGGTGAATTCCTATCGGGCATCTGCCATTCGACTTCACATTCCATCGGAATCATCATTGAAGTCTTCTCAAAACTCACAAGGAGTCAAAGATATTGTTGTTGAAGGCTCAAATAACTACTATATATTGAGCTTTGCTAGAGTTTTGAGAAGACTTCATTCTATTTTTTTCTTGGTAATTCCAAAAACGACCCGCCCGCGGAAACGATTTGTATTCGCCTTTCACTTTATAGAATCGTTCGGGCGCGAAATCGCCGGTGATTTCTCCGGTTTCATTAAAACTAAATTCGAGGGAAACGGTTGTGCCGGAATCGCTTAAAGTCGGCAACGCCTTTCGGTCGTCAATCGCTGTCCATTTCAGATTTTCATTTGGCAAGAGCGAGGTCGGCAGCCAAGCCGCTTCCGCCAAATATCTCTGCAACGCGCCATGGCGATTCTGCGACATCAGAATCACCGGCGCCTGGGCGGCGGTCAGCATAGACAGAAAAAGATTCAGCAGAATATACGGGTATGGATCGAATGTATTGCCACGACCCGCGAGAAGGAAAGCGTTGAGCAGCACCCAGGAAAACAGGATGGCAGCAAAGATCATGATGAACGTCCATGAGCCACCAAACATTGCAACCGTATCGGCGAGTCTTTGCCCAAAGATCAGCTTTTTCTCATACTCCAGATTGGTATCGCGGCTGACTTGCAGGCGTTCATCGAAATGCTGAACAACCCGATGTTCAAGTTACAGGGAGCGCGTCGAGATAGGCATTAAACCGCTTCTTCGCAATATCTCGCAAGTGGTTATTCATCGTAATGATCCATGTCCTTGTCGAAGGTACGCGATCCGCAGCGGGTTAACAGCAAAGCAGCGAGACGGCCGGCGCGCGCGCTCGCTGCTTTGCTGTTCCTTCACGCAAGTCGCCGAACCCATTCCGTGGGCGAGCGGTTCCGCGCGCGAGTCTTACATGCCCATTCCGCCACCCATTCCGCCACCCATCCCGCCACCCATTCCGCCACCCATTGCTCCGGGTTTATCATCTTCCTGAATGTCGGAAACGGTGGCTTCGGTTGTGAGCATTAAGCCCGCGATTGACGCGGCGTTTTGTAGCGCGTAGCGCGTCACTTTCGCCGGGTCGATCACGCCTGCCGCCACCAGGTCTTCATACTTCTCGGTCGCCGCGTTGTAGCCGAAGTTGGCGTTCTTTTCGGCGCGTACCTTCTCGACAATCACCGCCCCTTCTTTGCCCGCATTCTGTACGATCTGCCGCAGCGGTTCTTCCAGCGCCCGCTTGACGATTGTGACGCCAATCTGCTCGTCCACATCGCCGCTCACTTCACCGTCTTCGTTCGGCTCGAAAATCCTGAATTTGTCGAGCGCCTTCGCCGCGCGCAGCAGTGCCACCCCGCCTCCCGGCACGATGCCTTCCTCGACTGCCGCACGGGTCGCGTTCATCGCATCTTCAACGCGCGCCTTCTTCTCTTTGAGTTCGGTCTCGGTCGCCGCGCCGACTTTGATCACCGCGACGCCGCCGACGAGTTTCGCCAACCGCTCTTGCAGTTTCTCGCGGTCATAGTCTGACGTGCTGTCTTCGATTTGAGCTTTGAGCGTTTTCACGCGGCCCTGCAAGTCATTGGTGTTGCCGGCACCGTCAATAATCGTTGTGTTGTCCTTGTCGATTGTCACACGCTTGGCGCTTCCCAAATCTTCGAGCTTGACGTTCTCAAGCTTGATCCCGAGGTCTTCGCTGATCACTTTGCCGCCTGTCAAAACAGCGATGTCTTCAAGCATCGCCTTACGACGATCTCCGAAGCCGGGAGCCTTTACCGCCGCGACGTTGAGTGTGCCGCGCAGTTTATTCACCACCAGGGTCGCTAACGCTTCGCCTTCGACGTCTTCCGCAATGATCAGCATCGGCTTGCCTTGTTTGGCGGCCTGCTCCAGCACCGGCAGGAGGTCTCTCATCGAAGAAATCTTCTTCTCGCTGATGAGAATGACCGGATTTTCGAGCACGGCCTCCATGCTTTCCGCGTCAGTCACGAAGTAAGGCGAAAGGTAGCCGCGATCAAACTGCATCCCTTCGACAAACTCCAAGTCTGTCTCCATCGTCTTCGATTCTTCAACAGTGATGACGCCGTCCTTGCCAACCTTGTTCATCGCTTCCGCGATCAACTCGCCGATGGTTGCATCGCCGTTGGCGGAGATCGTGCCGACCTGCGCAATCATCTCACCTTTGACCGGCTTCGCCATCTTCTTGATCTCGGCGGTCGCCCGTTCAACCGCTTTATCAATGCCGCGCTTCAATGCCATCGGGTTGGCGCCTGCCGCCACCGTCTTCACGCCCTCGCGGAAAATCGCTTGTGCGAGAACAGTCGCCGTCGTCGTGCCGTCGCCCGCCACGTCCGATGTCTTCGAGGCGACCTCCTTCACCATCTGCGCGCCCATGTTCTCCATTGCATCTTTCAGTTCAATCTCTTTCGCGACGGTCACGCCGTCTTTGGTGATTGTCGGACTGCCGAATTTCTTATCGAGCACGACGTTGCGGCCCCGCGGACCGAGCGTGATTTTCACTGCGTCGGCGAGTTGGTTGACGCCGCGCAAGATTGCCGCGCGCGACGCTTCGCCATGAACTATTTGCTTTGCCATAATTTTTATCTCTACTCCTCGTCAAAATTGTTAATAATGCCCTCAGTGGGACTCAAAGGGGCAAGTCTTCCGCCGTCAGAGAATTATTTGCCGCTCTTCTTGCCGCTGCCGCCTGATACGGAACCGCTACCGGCAGGGCCTGCCGCCGCGCCCGCGCGTGTGATGATTCCGAGAATCTCGTCCTCGCGCATCATCAATAGCTCTTCACCGTCGATCTTGATTTCGGAACTGCTGTACTTGCCGAACAAGACACGGTCGCCTGCCTTAACGTCCAAAGCCTGTCGTGTGCCGTCTTTCCTGTATTTGCCTTCGCCAGCGGCGATTACTTCACCCTCCTGCGGTTTCTCTTTGGCCGAGTCAGGGATAATGATGCCCCCGCGAACCTGCTCGCCTTCCTCAATGCGTTTCACGATCACGCGGTCATGTAGCGGTCTGATATTTGTCGTCATAATTTATTTCAATCTCCTTTTCGGTTTTCTACAAAGAATTGAAGCCCCGGTACATTGAATGTTCTAAGCTCTCTTCGACTGGGGCTGATCGACCCGAGTCAAGAAATCCGTTCTCGTCTTAGACCGTACAGGGAAGTCAAGCATCTTACGCTTGATGGTAGTTGAACTGTGGGCATCAGGTGGTCTGGGTAATTCCAGAAGATCTGAGAAGGGAGTGATTTTGCGCTCGGTTCTGCCCAACTTTACGCTCGACAAAAGTATATGTCAAGTGTAGAGTATATCTCGTATATAATATATCTCGTATATGAGAAACGATATTCATCATTTATGATAAATGATGAATATCATTAAGGAGAGCGCACTGTGATTGAGATTCGAGTCGATGAATTACTGGAAGAACGCGGGCGGACTTTCTATTGGCTGGCCAAAGAGACAGGCATTAGCCACTCGACGCTGTGGCGGTTGAAGAAAGGCAAATCGGTGGGCATCAATTTTGCGACGCTGGAGCGGATCTGCCAGATGCTCAGTTGTCAACCAGGCGATGTGCTGAAGCTTGCGAGCGAGAAGAAGACAGTACCGAGACGAGCGACTATGAAGTAAGCGTGAAAGAAGTTAGAGTCACTCATGACGACACCCCGGAGTTCAGAAGGCGCACCTTCTGATCACAAACGAAATCTATGCTTCAGGGCACGCTCATGAGAGAGGAAAACTGACCTATTTGGCGGATTGAAGATGTGAGCGATACGGGCCGGACGGACGCGCCTGGTAAACCCTTGACCAATGGTGTCAAACCTCAATTATAACTAAGGTTAGAATCGGGAAGTAGTGGCTTGTTGCTCGATTCCGCTCTCACCGCTATCGGGTTTACGAGGCTTTCAATAGAGTGGAGGTTAGTTCGATGACAAAGAAATCGGAGAAGCAGTGGGATGCACACGAGACACCGCTGATTAGCCAGGCCAAAGCGGCGGAGATGTGCGGGATGACACGTGCGGCGATTCACGACCTGGTGCGTCGCAGGCGCTTCCTCTCGGTCGAGGTGGAAGGGCGCAACCTCGTCTATCTAAAAGAAGTCGAGGCGTTCGCGGGGGAACACGAATAACTGGTAATGTTGCGAAACATATTGAGAGGCGAGAAGAGGCTTCTTGTCAGCCGCGCTGGTGGCAGCCGATCACTTGAATGACCGCGTGTTACCGTTCATCGAAGCGGAAGATGTGCCATTGCTGAGAGTGCTGACAGATCGAGGGTCGGAGTATTGCGGCAATCTCGAGACTGATGAGTACGAACTCTATCTCGCTTTAGAGAACATCGACCACTCGAAGACCAGAGTTGGATCGCCGCATTCCAATGGCATCTGTGAGCGCTTCCATAAAACCGTCTTGAATGTGTTTTATCGGGTGGCATTCAGGAAGAAGCTGTACGCTTCAGTGGATGAGTTATAAGCGGACCTGGACGCGTGGCTGGTTCATTACTGTGCAAACAAGTGAAACGCTGCGTCGGCTGGCAGTGCTCAAGCCGAAGTCACTCGCTGTCATGCATGGCTCGGCTTTTGTCGGAGATTGTGAGCGCGCGCTGGACGACTTGGCGGCGGTGATGCGTGGGCTCCACGGAAGCTAATCGGGACTCTTTGGATGAAAATGCTATGACAAATGATGCTAGACAGAAGTTGATCGAGGCATATAGCGCTATCTCGCGCGGCGATATGGAGCCGCTCCTATCCATGTTGGCGGAAGACATCGCTTGGACTTATGCGGCTCCGCCGGACCAACTCGCCTATGGTGGAATTCACCACGGCGTTGCCTCCGTCCGCCGCTTTTTTGAAACGGTTGGATCGTTAGTCGCGTTCGACGGATACTCCCACGATCAGTTCATCGCCGGAGGCTCAACCGTCGTAGTTATCGGGCGTGAGCAGGGCAGGTCCATCAAATCCGGAACCACCTACGACACACCGATGGCTCATATCTACGACTTCAATAGCCAGGGACAAGTGACAGCGTTCACCGAGCTGGTGGACAGCGCGAGCGTAGTTCGGGCCATTGGCGACAACAGCCAATAGGTCGGTGGATGTTTTTGGTGGTCTTGCCCACGCTTTTGAATCTACAACAGTAATGATTGCCAAAGCCAATTCTTGTCGAGGAAAAAGCAATGACAGACCTGTCTGTACTGTGGCGTAGATTGGACAGGCCGGGCCATGATTCCGCTCGGCTGTTATTCCAGCATCCTTACTGGCGTCTGACCGGGACTGCGGTGTTTGCGTACGACCGGCAGCCATGCCGGCTGGACTATCTTGTGACGTGCGATTCGGAATGGCGAACTTTGTCCGGAAAGGTCGCGGGGTGGGTCGGAGACGAGACGGTCGAGATCGAAATCTCCGTTGATGCCGCTCGCCGCTGGCGGCTGAGCGGGACGGAGGGTCCCGAGGTGACGGGCTGCACTGACCTTGATCTTAACTTCAGCCCATCAACCAACCTGCTTCCGATTCGCCGCTTGGGACTAGCCGTCGGACAAGAGGCGGAGGTGAAGGCCGCCTGGCTCCGCTTCCCCGGTTTCACGCTCGAACCGCTCGCACAGATCTACCGCCGCATTGATGTCGAGACCCTGAAGCCGGGACACATTCTGTAAGTTAGCGAGTGGCAACGAGTTGCATCCTCGTTTAGAGTAGTTGGTTATGCCTAATCAACACTCTACGACCACTCGCCTGCGGGAGTATATCAATGCTTTGTT
>JACDEG010000008.1 GCA_013816505.1 Pyrinomonadaceae bacterium
GCCTTCGGCGATTAAAACCAGCGGCGCGGCGGGCGCGATTTCACGTTCGAGGAAGTCAACCAGTAACTCTTCGCTGACGCGATCCACCGCGTAGATCGTGTCGCCCTCTTCGTCGTCGTCGCTGACGATTCGCGCCAACTCGTCCGGAGCGGCGCGCTCGCACGTCTCGACGACGCCGGTGCGGATGCGCTCGTGCAGACGCCGCAGCGGATCAAGCAGCGCGCGCGCATCGTTAACTGTTGCTGAGCGGTCGCCAGCGTTGTTTGGCATAGTGGCCGCAAGTTTGGCGGCGCGCTATGTGAAAGTCAAAGACCCTGCCGGCCCCGCCACGGCCACGGCACGGCGGCGAAAATGTGTTTGACAATCGGCCCGTGGACAGGCATACAAACATTCCTACACGATCCAGAGCCTGACAGTCTCAGGTCATTCGCGAGGAAAAGATGAAAACAAAGCTGATGAATCTTGGCGTGTTCGTCTGTTGCGTGTGCGCGGCGGTTCTGATCGGCGGGTGCGCGCGTCAGGTCGAGGCGCCGGCGCCGGACGACACCGCCGCGGCGAAAACTTTCAAGGTCGCGTTCGTCACCAACAACCCCGCCGACTTCTGGACGATTGCCCGCCGTGGAACCGAAAAAGCGGACGGCGAGTTATCGAACGTCGAAGTCGAATTCAGAATCCCGTCGGACGGGACGGCCGCCGAGCAGAAGCGCATCATCGATGATCTGCTGGCGAAGGGCATCGACGGCATCGCCATCAGTCCGGTCGATCCGGCCAACCAGACCGGGATGATTAACGACGCGGCGAAGCAGGCGCTGGTCATTACGCAGGACAGCGATGCGCCGCAGAGTGACCGCGCGGCCTATCTCGGCACCGACAACCGCGCCGCCGGTCGACAGGCCGGCGAGTTGATTAGAGAGGCGCTGCCCGACGGTGGTCGGATCATGATCTTTGTCGGCAAGCGCGACGCGCAGAACGCGCGCGAGCGTTACGAAGGCATCGTCGAGACGTTGCGTGGCTCGAAGGTCGAGATCATCGACGTGCGCACCGACGACACCGATGCGGCGCGCGCCAAGTCGAACGCCGCCGACACGCTGGTGAAGTACGCCGACGTGGCGTGCCTGGTCGGATTGTGGGGCTACAACGGCCCAGCGATTCTGAACGCCGTACGTGATGCGGGGCGCGTCGGCCAAATCAAGATCGTCTGTTTTGATGAGGACGATCAGACACTCGCCGGGGTGAAGGAAGGCGCCATTCACGGTACGGTCGTGCAGCAGCCTTACGAGTTCGGCTATCAGGCGATTCAACTGATGGCGAAAGTGCTCGGCGGCGACCGCTCCGGCATCCCTGCCTCAAAACAGATTCTCGTTCCGACGCTAATCATCAAACAAGATAGCGTCGACGAGTTCACCGTCAGGATCAACCAACTCCGCGGACGGACGTGAGAAGTCAATTGATGAATCCGCCGGTATTGCACATGAAGGGAATTAGCAAACGGTTCCCCGGTGTTGTTGCACTCGACGCGGTCGACCTCGAAGTCGGTGCGGGCGAAGTCGTCGCGCTGGTCGGTGAGAACGGCGCGGGTAAATCGACGCTGATGAAAATACTCGGCGGCGTTTACCGGCCTGACCTCGGCGAACTCGAAATCGACGGGCAGCCGATGACGATTCGTTCGGTCCGCGACGCGCTCCGCCTCGGCGTTGGTTTCATCCACCAGGAACTGAACGTGATCGATAACCTGGACGTGGCCGGGAACGTTTTCCTTGGCCGCGAGCCGTTGCGCGGCGGCCTTCTTCGATTGATCGACCACCGCCGGATGCGCGTCGCGACGGACGTTTGCCTGAAGCGACTCGGACTCAACGTTGCGAGTCGCGTGCCGCTCAGAAGCCTCTCCATTGCGCAACGCCAGTTAATCGAAATCGCGAAGGCGCTGTCGCAGAACGCTCGCATCCTGATCATGGACGAACCGACTTCGAGTCTGACGTTGACCGAGACGGCGCGGCTACTCGACGTCATCAGAGAATTGAAGGCGCAGGGAGTCAGCGTCATCTACATCTCGCACCGTCTGAGCGAGGTCGAAGAAATCGCGGACCGCGTCGTCGTGTTGCGCGACGGCCGCCACGCCGGCACCCTCGCGCGCGGCGAGGTGATGCATGACCGACTCGTCAGGTTGATGGTCGGGCGCGACCTCCAGCGCCCCGACGCGCGCCCGTCAAGCGCGAATCGCCCGCCTTACTTCGCCGTGCGGAATCTGCGAACACGCCGGTACCCGTCGCGCGAAGTCTCGTTCGCCGTCGCGCGGGGCGAGGTGCTCGGTGTCGCGGGACTAATCGGCGCGGGTCGCACCGAAGTGGCGCGGGCGATCTTCGGCGTCGAAGCGGCGGTCGGCGGGTCGGTGCTGCTCGATGGCGTGGAATTGAAAATCTCGTCGCCGGGGGACGCCATCGCGCACGGCATCTATCTGATTCCGGAAGACCGCCGTGGCACCGGACTGATCGTCGATTTCATGATCCGCGAAAACATCACGCTGCCGGCGCTGTCGCGCTACGCTGACGCCGGGCTGATTAAGCGCGGTCGCGAGCGTGCCGCCGCCGTTGAGTGGTGCGGCCAGTTGAACGTCAAGGCCCCGTCAATCGAGTCGCGGGCGGCGGATTTGAGCGGCGGCAATCAGCAGAAGGTGGTGCTCGCCAAGTGGCTCAGCCTCAACCCGCGCGTCTTGATTTTTGACGAGCCGACGCGCGGCATCGATGTGGGTGCGAAGGCGGAAATCTACGAGTTGATGCGCGGGCTGGCCGCCGGCGGCGTCAGCGTCGTGATGATTAGCAGCGACATGGAAGAGATTATCAACAACAGCGACCGCGTCGCGGTGATGCACGAAGGGCGCGTCGCCGGCATCCTCAATCAAGGCGAGTGTGATGAGCAGGCCATCATGCGGCTCGCTGTCGGGAGCACTGAAAAGCCGTTGGAAGCATCGGCTCAAAGCGTGGTCAGTTGATGAGAAAAGAACTCGGCATCTTCATTCTGCTAGTCGCGCTGTGCGTCGTCGTCGCGGCGATCAACCCGCGCTTCCTCGGTTTGGCAAATTTGCAGAACATGGGGCGGCTGATCGGGACGTACGGCATCTTCAGCATCGGCCTCGGACTGGTGATCATCACCGGCGGCATCGATCTGTCGGTCGGGTCGGTTTTCGCGCTGCTCGGCGTGCTGCTGTCGATGATGCTGACCGAGTGGGGCTGGCCGAGTGCGTTGGCGGTCGCGGCGGTCATCGCGGCGGCGATGGCGCTCGGTTGGCTGCACGGTTTTTTGATTACGCGAGTGCGCATCCAGCCGTTCATCGTGACGCTCTGCGGGCTGCTGTTTTACCGCGGCCTCGCGCGCTTCATCGCGAACGACGAGACGAAAGGTTTCGGCAGCGCGCTCGGCTTCGAGACGTTGCGCGACCTGGCGTCGGGCACGCTCTTCTACGTGCCGATGCCGTTCGTCCTCCTGGTCGTCATCAGCGCGGTGATGTGGGTGGTGCTGCACCGCTCGGTCTACGGGCGCTATCTGTTCGCGGTCGGGCGGAACGAGGAAGCGGCGCGCTACGCGGGCGTCAATTCGCGCCGGGTCATCGCGAGCGCCTACATCCTGTCGGGCGCGCTCGCCGGAATCGCGGGCGTGTTGATGGCGTTCTATACCAACTCGATCTCGCCATCGTCGCACGGGAACTTTTACGAATTGTACGGCATCGCGGCGGCGGTCTTAGGCGGCTGTTCTTTACGCGGCGGCGAAGGGTCGATCATCGGGATACTGATCGGTACCGCGCTCTTGCAGGTACTCCAGAATCTCGTCAACCTGCTCGGCATCCCCAGCTCGCTCAACTTCGCGGTGATGGGTGCCGTAATCCTGCTCGGCGTTATCGCCGACCAAATGTTCAAGCGCGAGCCAGTCAACGCCTGAAGGGTTTTATCGTGGGAAAGAAAGCAGGCCGAAGCAACGGGCAGGAAGCGCGATTGGAATAACGTGAGCCAACATGATTCGTGGCATCCTCACCACCAACGAAAAACGAAGCGGCCTTCGCCCCATGCTTACATCTGACAACTGATGATCACAATCTATAATGGTTGATTCTGTTTCTTTTAGAACCGCTCCGTTCCTCATGGAGTTCTATCGAGTGCCGCCAATAGTTGCCAATTTACTCCGTTCGGAGTTTGCTCACGAACGCGCTTTCCTTCTGTGCTAGACTTTAGAGTGGATAGCGTTTTGAGGTACTAAAGCGATGCTTACCACTGACACAAAGAAAGCCTTAAATATTCCCGGCCTGATCTGGACTGACCCGGAGAGGATGAGCGGAGCGCCGTGCTTTGACGGCACACGAGTGCCGATCAAGAACCTCTTTGACTATCTGGCCGGTGGTGAGTCAATTGGCGAGTTCTTAGAGGGTTTCCCCGGCGTGACACGCGAGCAGGCGGAAGCAGTGATTGACCTTGCTCGTCAGAATCTTCTCGAAGAGGCATCGCCTCGTTGAAAAGAAAGATTCTTCTTGACCACTGTCTTGACTGGCGACTAGAGCGTTATCTGCCGGGACATGACCTGGTGACAGCATTTGATAAGGGGTGGGACAGAGTAAAAAACGGAGCGCTTCTCTCGTTAGCTGAAGGTGAATCGTTCGAGGTCTTCATCACCGCAGACCAAAACTTACGGTATCAGCAAAACCTCTCCGGGCGCTCAATTTGCATCATTGTCCTTGTAACCCAAAGAAACGTACTCGCCTCACTCATCCCTATTGCGCCGAAAGTCTTAACTGCGTTAGAGACGATTCAGCCCGGCACGCTCATCGAAATCTCATAACCGCGTCAAGAAAAAAGCGTCTAACTCCGTTCTGGAATTAAGTGCTTCGCCCTCTGTTTACGTCGAACTCACATCGGGGATCGAATCACTGCGCCAGCCCCGTGCGTCGGAGCATGGCGTCGAAGCGAGGGTCGGCGCGCAGGTTGTCGAGGTCGGGGTCGACTTTGATAAATGCGAAGCCGATGGTGCGTTCGCGCTCCGCCGTGGCGAGCCACGCGAAGGCTTCATCGTGCTCTTTTAACAGGGCGTGAATTGCCGCAATCTCGTAGGCGAAAAGCGGCTGTTGCCGACGCTGCCGGCGCAACTCGCCGAGCGCGGTGTGCGCTTCGTCGCGACGGCCAGCGGCGGCGTAAAGGTGGGCCAGCCGCGCCACCTTTCCCAGATGGTCGCCGGCGTATGAATTCTCTTTCTGCAGGACGGTGGCGGCTTCATCGTGCAGCCCCTTGCTGGCGTACGCGCCGCGCAAAACCATGTATGCCGGGATGAAGCCGGGGTCCACTTCAAGCGTCCGCAGACACTGCTCAATTGTTTGATCGTACTGCCGCGCGTAGTACCGCACGTTAGCCACCGCCGTGCCGATAATCAGTGAGTTCGGGTCGAGTTCCTGCGCGCGTTTGATTTCGGCGAGCGCTTCGTCGTGCCGTCCCACTGCGGCGAGGTTGAAGGCGTACCAGTGATGCGCGGTCGCGTAGGATGGGTTCAACTCGATGGCTCGCCGGAACTCGCGCTCGGCCCCGGCCCAGTCGCGCTCGAAGTAGAGCAGGACAAAGGCGAGCGAGGCGTGCGCTTCGGCGAGTCCTTCGTCGAGTTGAATCGCTCGCATGGCGGCCTCCTTCGCTTTCGGAAAAGCGTCGGGCGGCGGCGGCGAGTTGTACCAACTGAGCAGCGCATAGCAATCGGCCAGCCCAGCGTAGGCAAGCGCGTAGTTCTGGTCTTTGCTGAGCGCCTGCTCAAATAGGTAGATTGCCTGCTTCATCGCCTCGCCGGTGCGCTTGCCCCAGTGGTAACGGCCGGCGAGATAGAGTTGATAGGCTTCGCTGTTGTCGGTGTAACGCTTGGCGAGCAACTGCCGCTCGTCGCTCGTTAGTTCGAGCGTCATCGCGCGTGTCACGCGCTCGGAGATTTTTCCCTGCATGGCGGCGATGTCGGTGGACCGCTCGTCGTACTTCTCCTCCCAGAGCGTGCCGCCGGCGCGCACGTCGGTCAGTCTGGCCGTCACCGCGACGCCGTCGCCATCGCGCTTGATGAGGCCCGTCAGCACGTAGTCAACGTCCAGTTCCTGCCCGATCTGCGCCGCGCTCTTGGACGTGTTGAGATAACGTCTGACCGCGCTCGATGGTCGCACGGAAATCTGCCGGAGTTGCCCGATCCGCGCCGTCACTGCGTCAGCCAGGCCGAAGCCGAGATAGACATCCTCGCCGGAGGCCTCCTCGGTTTTAAACGGTAGCACCGCGATGGATGGGGTCCCGGTCCGCTTCGCCCGTCCGCCGACGGGAGCGTCGGCGGGCGTGACGTAAATCTCGAAGTTGCCGTCGCGCTCACTTTGGAAAGCGATCATCGAACCGTCGGGCGACCACGCTGGCTCGTCGTCCACTTTCGGGTTGTCAGTTAACCTACTCGCGTCGCCGCCGGCGGTGCTCATCACCCAGATATCATAATTATTCGGATCGCCGCCGCGGTTGCTGGTAAAGGCGAGACGCCGTCCGTCGGGCGACCATGCCGGCTTGCCGTCGAACGCCGCGTTGTTCGAGACGTTCATCTGGTTGCCGCCGTCGGCGTCCATCACGTAGATCTCGAAGTTGCCGTCGCGGTTGCTGGCGAACGCGATCTTTTCGCCATCGGACGACCAACTCGGATCGCTCTCAAAACCTTCGCTGGTCGTCAGCCGCGTGGCGTTATTCCCGTCGATGTCCATCAAGTATATTTCGTGATTGTCCGGCGGCCCGGCGCGGTTGCTGGTGAAGACGAGTGACTTGCCGTCGGGCGACCATGCGGGCCGGCTATCAACCGCCGCGTTGTGAGAGATATTCGTCTGGTTGCCGCCGTCGGCGTTCATCACGTAGATTTCGTCGTTGCCGTCGCGCTTGCTGACAAAGGCGATCTTATTGCCATCGGGCGACCACGTGGGTGTAAAGTCGTCCATCGAATTGAGCGTCAACCGCGCGAGTCCGTTGCCGTCAACGCTCATCGCGTAAATCTCCGGCTTGCCGTCCCGGAAACTTGTGAAGACGAGCCGGGAGCTGTCGGGCGACCACTTCGGCTGCCAATCGATGGCGATGTCACCGGTGAGCCGTGTCAGTGCGGTCGGTCGCCGCACACCCGTCGCCCATGGCTTGAAGTAGAGGACAGCGCCCGCCGTCAGGACGAGTAACACGGCGAGGGCGGCGGCTGGCAGACGCCGCATCAAAGGCCGCGCGCCGCCGTCGCCGCCGAGGGTGTCGACGACTTGTGATGGGGAGGTCGCTTCGTCGCCATTGCGGTGGTGCGCCGTGTCGTGATGGTCGGCGACGCGCGACGCGGGAGCGAAACTCGAATCGATGAGCGTCGTCGCGTGGGGGCCGCTTTTCAACTTGCCCGATTCGATGCGTTGCAGAAGTTGCCGGAAACGCGGATCGGGGCGCAGCGCGTCGAAGCGCGGCTCGACGCCGAGCCACACCAGCCAGTAGTCCCTTAACTCGACAGCGTGGTCGAGACATTTGAAAGCCGCGTCGTGCTCGCCCAGCCCGGTGTTGATGAGCGCCATGAAGCACGGCGAAACGTAGCGGTGCCGGGCCGCGTCGTGGAGTTCGGCGAGCACCTGACGCGCCTCTCGCTGCCGGCCCGACACCGCCAGCATGTAACCGTGCGTCCACAGCGCGAGGTGCGTGCGCCCGGACAACTCGACCGCCCTGTCCGTCGCGGCCAGCGCCTCTTCGTACCTCGCCTGCTGCCCATACACCCAGCCGAAGCCTTGCAGCACCAGATGATTGTTCGGTTCGATGGCGAGGGCGCGCCGCAGTTGCTCGACGCCTTCGTCGTACTGGCGCGCGACGCGCAACTCGAAGGCGAACATCGCGGCGAGTGCCGCCGACTGCGGGTCAAGCTCAATCGCACGTCGCATCTCGGCAATCGCTTCGAGGTGGCGCCCCGACGACCCGAGAACGTGCGCGTACCACTCGTGCGCCGGAAGGTAGTTGGGGTTGAGTTCGAGGGCACGCTTGAAAAGTCGCTCGCTCTCTCGCCAGTCCCAATCGTAGGCCCAGACCGCGAAGCCGAGCGAGGCGAACGCTTCGGCCAACGTGTCGTCGATGGCGATGGCCCGCGCGGCGGCCTCCTTCGCAGCGCTGAAGCATTCGCGCGGAGGCAGTACGCCGTAGACGCCAAGCCAGTTGTAGTAATCGGCGACCCCGGTGTACGCGGCGGCGTAAGACGGGTCGACGGCGATGGCTTGATTGAAGTGGACAATCGCCTTCGCCAACCCCTCTTCGGTGTATGTGTTCCAGTGATAGCGGCCGCGCAGATAGGCCTCGAACGCTTCGGGGTTGTCCGTCCCGCGCTTGGTCAGTTGCTCGCGCTCTTCGCCGGTCAGCTTCGGGATCAGAGCCTCAGCGACTTGCGCTGAGATTGAATCCTCCAGGCTCAGGATGTCGGTATAGTTCTCGTCGAACTGTGAAGCCCACAGCGGTGCGCCGTCGCGCATGCTGACAAGCTGCACGGTGACGCGGATGCGGTCGCCGATGCGCTGAATCCGCCCGTCGAGCACGAAGCCGACGCCCAACTCCTCCCCGGCGGTGAATGGGTCGCTTGCTTCATGCATGTATTTCAGCACGGAACTTGTCGGGCGGACGGTGATGCGGCGGATGTTGCTCAGGCGGTTGATGACTGCGTCGGCTAAGCCGAGGCCGAGATACTCGTCGCCGGTGTCGTCCATCCCGCCGAGCCGCAGCGTCTTTAGTGGCAGCACGGCGATTGATCGATCCGCGGTCGCCGGCTCGCGCAGGAGGCCCGCGACGTGACCGCCGCCGTCGGCGATTTTGTCATGACCCGATAACAGTAGCGTCGCCGAGACGGGGAGGCCGTCGAGGTGGCGCCGGATGTCTTCGGAGAACTGTTCGGCGGACAGGTAGCGTTCGGAGGTCTCTTTGCGCATCGCCTTCAGCGCCACGCCATCAAGGTCGCCGGCCAACTCGCGTCGCAGTGCCTCGACGCTCGCGGCGCCGCGGCAGCGGGCGACCGCCTCCGCAGTGGCCGCGCTCTGGCTCTTGATGCCGTCAGTCAACAGAATGCCGTCGACGTTGCCGATAATGACGCTCGGTCGCTCCGGGTTGACTTCGCAGATGACGCGCGCGACCTCGTGCGGCAGACGGCTCAGGAGCGGGTACGGACGATGACCCGACAGCAATTCATAGAGCAGCACGCCCAGACTGTAGACATCGCTCGCGGCGGTGATTGGCTCGCCGCGCACTTGTTCGGGGCTGGCGTATTCGGGCGTCATCAGGCGCAGCGCCGTCCCGGTCGGGTCGTAGGTGTCGGTAATCATCTCCGGGTTTAAGAGCTTGGCAATTCCGAAGTCGAGCAGCTTCGGCGTGCCATCGGCGGTGACAAGGATGTTACCGGGTTTGATGTCGCGGTGGATGACGCGGCTCTGGTGCGCGTATGCGACCGCCGCGCAGACGTGGCGGAAAAGGCGCAGACGCTCCGTCACCGACAGCCTCTGCGTGTCGCAGTAGTGGTGAATCGGTTGACCGTCGATGTACTCCATCACGAAGTACGGCAATCCGTCTTCGGTCGTGCCGCCGTCGAACAGGCGCGCGATATTCGGGTGATCGAGGTTGGCGAGAATCTGACGCTCGTGGCGGAATCGGCGGAGGATGAAGTCGGTGTCCATGCCGCGCTTCACCAGCTTGATCGCGACGCGCCGGTCGAACACGTCGTCGGCGCGCGCCGCCAGATAGACCGCGCCCATCCCGCCGCGCCCGATCTCGCGCACGACCTGGTATGCGCCGATGCGCCGCCCGATTATCGACCCGGCCAACTCGTCGCGCAGCTCCTCGGCAGTTGCGTTGACCGCGGCGCGGGCCGGCGCTTCGTTGGAACTGCCAGCGCGCTCGTGCGAATCGATCATCGCATTGACCTGCCGGCGCAACTCCGCGTCGCCGCCGCAGACTTCATCAAGGAACGCCGCGCGCTGCCCGCCGGCGGGGCGGTCGATAGCGGACTGAAACACTTCCTCGACTTGCTTCCAACGTTCAGGCGTCATACAGACAGCAACGAATGACGTGTGACAGAGTGACCAGCAGTCAGCGACGAGCGACCAGGCCTCGGCGAAGGGGCGGACGCTCCCGTACCCACCGTGAGCATTACGACGAGTTGTAGAGTATTTTGTACAACTAAGGCGCCGGCGCAATCAAGCTCAGACTAGATGCAAACGCACGGCACGGGATCGCAGTGACTGCCGCGGACGTCAAAGCCCCGGCAAACCCCCATAGTGCTTCACAGGGTACGACTGTAGTAAGCAGCAAGGCAAAAGTAAAAAGGGAACAGGCAAAAGTGAAGGCCAGTCGGAACTGATGTGAGATGTGAGATGCTGGACGTTAGTCAAGATACGCAGGTGTGCTGTCTAACATCTGACATCCGACATCTATGTGAGCCGGCGCACGCAGACGGCAGAGGCGGCTATTTCGCTTACTCTTCACGAAATCAGTCTGACTTCGGAGCGGCGGCGCGCACCGCTTCGGAGACTCCGTCGGCGTACTTTCTGAAGTTCTCATTGAAGCGTGCGGCGAGTTCGCGCGCCTTGCGGTCGTAGGCCGTTTGGTCGCGCCACGTGTTACGCGGCGTCAGCACTTCCTGGGGCACATCGGGGCACGAGACGGGCACGCCGACGCCGAACACGGGGTCGGGCCGCGTCTCGACTTGGGCGAGCGCGCCCGTCAGAATCGCGCGGATCATCGCGCGTGTGTGCGCGATCTTCATCCGTTGACCTTCGCCGTACGGGCCGCCCGACCAGCCGGTGTTGACGAGCCAGCAGTGCGCTCGGTGCTCCTCTATCCGCTTGCCGAGCAGGTCGGCGTAGACGCCCGGATGCAGCACCATAAATGGCGCGCCGAAGCAGGTCGAGAAAGTCGCCTCCGGTTCTTTGACGCCCTTCTCCGTCCCGGCCACCTTCGCTGTGTAGCCAGAGAGAAAATGGTACATCGCCTGCTCCGGAGTGAGACGCGCGACCGGCGGCAGCACGCCGAACGCATCAGCAGTCAGCATGATGATGTTCTTCGGGTGTCCGGCGTGAGCTTCGGGGACGATGTTCGGGATGCTCGTCAGCGGGTAGGCGGCGCGCGTGTTCTCGGTCTTCGAGACGTTGTCGAGGTCGAGCGCGCGCGTCTCCGGGTCGAAAGCGACGTTCTCCAATATGGTGCTGAACATTCGCGTCGTGCGGTAGATGTCCGGCTCGGCTTCGGGCGAGAGGCGGATCACCTTTGCGTAGCAACCGCCCTCAAAGTTAAAAACGCCTTCGTCCGACCAGCCGTGCTCATCGTCTCCGATCAGAAGGCGCTCAGGGTCGGCGGAGAGCGTTGTCTTGCCGGTTCCCGACAGGCCGAAGAAGATCGCCACGTCGCCGTCCGCCCCGACGTTCGCCGAGCAGTGCATGCTCATCACACCGCGCTGCGGCAACAGATAGTTGAGAATCGAGAAGACGCTCTTCTTCGTTTCACCGGCGTAGGAGGTGCCGCCGATCAGCACGAGCCGCTGGCAGAAGTTTATCAGGATGAACGTCGGCGAGCGCGTGCCGTCGCGTGTCGGGTCGGCGCGAAATCCCGGCAGGTTGATGATTGTGAATTCTGGTCGGTGCCGAGCCGCCGGGTCATTGATGAACATCGTGCGCGCGAACAGCGAATGCCACGCCAGTTCGCTGATGACGCGCACCGGCAGGCGATAGCGCGGGTCGGCCCCGGCGAAAGCATCCTGCACGAACAGGTCGCGCCCACGCGTGTAATCCATCATCCGGTCGCGTAGCGCGTTGAATCGATCTTCAGAGATTTCCTTGTTGACCTCGCCCCAAAACACCCTGTCCGCGCACGACGGCTCGCGGACGATGGCTTTATCCCTGGCGGCGCGCCCGGTGTGTTCGCCGGTGTCCACCACGAGTGCGCCGTGATCGGAGATAACGCCTTCGCCGCGGCGCGCGACCTCTTCGTACAATTCCGGTGGCGTCAGGTTCCAGTAAACCCGCCGCGCCTCTTTAATGCCATGAGCCTCTACCCCGACCGGAGTGCGCTTGCGCCCTCGCTCTTCCGTCAGCTTCTCGGACGATGACATCGTTGCAGCCATATAAAATCTCCGGATCTGAAAAATGTTGTTGTCGGCAACAAACCGTATGCGCCACAAAACCTTCAGCACAGTGATAAAAAAAGCGCGAATCACCGTCGTGTTTCGCGCTTCATAAATATTTAATTACCTTAACGGTCTTTGTTGGCGTTGTGCTGCTGGGCCAACTCGCGCAGCGCAACCGCGAGGTCACGGGCGGCGCGCTCTAAGCGGTCGGCGTATGCCTCGAGTTCGTCGATGGAGTCGTCGGAGCGCACGGCAACAGCGGCGAGCGCCGCTTCGATCTGCGTGTTCAAACGTTCCGCAGCCGTTTCAGTTTCCTGTTCGGCGCGCGTCAACGGACGTTGTGGTGTCTCTTTTGTTTCAGTGCTCACAGAAATAAACCGGCGGGCAAGTACCACAGAGTTTTCGGGCCAGCCCGTCGCCTCGCTCACGAACATGCCCGTCGCTTCAAACGCCGGGCGCGTTCGGTCAGATTCCAAATAATTTCGTGCGCCAACCTTATATCTCAATCGGCGCGTCATCTTCCGAGTCACGCCCGACGCCGCGCGCGACCCGATCATTCATTTAATTGCGTGTGCCGCTTACACCCCGACGGCGCAGTGTGTGAGGCGAAGGCAAGAGGCGAGAGCTTTACGAAGTCGCCCGCCGGGACAAAAAACTTAATGCTCTGTGGCGATGTCGGGTGCGGGGTCAGGTACATGAAAAAGAACGTCGGAATGCTTAACATCCGTTGGCTTTTGAAGTTCCCAAACGAACGGGAGCGATTGTTTTGAGAATGCACTCTACCATCAATGAGCGTCACGGACAACCGCATCCGGCGCGCGTCTCGACGCTTTCAGCAGCGTACACGAACGGCTCAGAAAATGACGAAACGAAGACTTGATCACGGTTTGATTTTCTCTGGCGCCATGTGAAAATGGCTACTCGATCACCACTTGTGCCAAGCTTCCACGTGTTGATTTAGTCTTCCATCTGACGCAATGAAATCCATGACCACTCCGATTACACACGCGGCGGCGCGATTCATGCTGGCCTGTACGTTGTCGGCAGTGTTCATCTTGTTCACTGTGCCGAAAGTCTTCGCTCAAGAGGTGACGGCGCCGGGCGGGGCGACTGGACGAGTGGCGCGCGTTGATGGCGTGGTGGTCGATCAAACGGGTGCGCCGGTCGTCGGCGCGCAAGTCTCGTACGATGGGGACGGCGTGCCGTTGACAGAGAGCATTGCCGACGAGGACGGGCGCTTCCATTTCGAAACGAACGCCGCGAGCGGGACCGTCACCGCTCGCGCGCGTGGCTTCGCGCCGTTCACGCGCCGGTGGAACCGCGGTAAGTTCAACGGCGAGCCGTTAAGGATCATGCTCGCGCCCGCGCCGGTCGCCGAGGATGTGACGGTCACGGCGACGCGCACCGAGACGCGACTGAGCGACACGGCGGCGAGCGTCCGCGTACTGTCGGCAGCGAATCTTGAGTCGACAGCGGCGTTGACCGTTGACGACGCGCTGCGGCAGGTGCCGGGCTTCAGTCTCTTCCGCCGCGCGGGCAGCCGCACCGCCAACCCGACCGCGCAGGGCGTAAGTTTACGCGGCGTCGGCGCAAGCGGCGCGAGCCGCGCGGTGGTACTCGCCGACGGCGTGCCACTCAACGATCCGTTCGGCGGCTGGGTCTATTGGGGGCGCGTCCCGCGCGAATCCGTGAGCCGCGTCGAAGTGCTGCGCGGCGGCGCGTCGAGCCTCTACGGCAGCGCGGCGCTCGGCGGCGTTGTCCAACTCTTGACGCGACCAACGGGCGACGACGACCCTGACGCCCTTTCGCTTGAGTTGTCGTACGGCAATCAACAGACGCCCGACGGCTCGCTCTTCGCCAGCACGCGGCGCGGAAAGTGGGGCGCGAGTCTGGCCGCCGAATCATTCCGCACCGACGGTTACATCCTCGTCGACGAGCGCGAGCGGGGGCGCGCTGACACTCCAGCCGGCTCGCGGCGCGGGGCTACGGTGCTCACGCTCGAACGCTTTATCAATCAAGGTCAGCGTCTGTTCGTGCGTGGGTCGCTGTTCGGCGAGTCGCGGGCTAACGGCACGCCGCTGCAAACCAACCGCACGCACGTCCGGCAGCTGATCGCGGGCGGCGATTGGCAGACGCCGCGCGCCGGCGCATTCACGCTCCGCGCCTATGGCGGCACACAGGTCTTCGACCAAAACTTCTCCGCTGTCGCCGCGAACCGTAACACCGAAACGCTGACCCGCGTGCAGCGCGTCCCGGCGCAGTTCATCGGGTTCACCGCGCAGTGGTCGCGTGCGGTCGGGGCGAGGAACGCCCTTGTCGCTGGCCTCGATGCGCGCGAGGTGCGCGGCGCGAGCGACGAGATCGTCTATGTCGGGGGTCGCGCCGCGTCACTGATCGGTGCGGGCGGGCGCGAGCGCAGCATCGGCGTCTTCGCGCAGGCCACCGTCCGTCTCACGCCGCAACTTTTCGTGACGGCGGGAGCGCGCTTTGACCGCTGGCGGAACTACGATGCGCGGCAGGCGACGCGAGCGCTTGCATTGGGCAGCACGGCCACGACGCTCGACTTCCGCGACCGCACCGAGACGGCGTTCAGCCCCCAACTCTCGGTGTTGTACAAGCCGGCGGAGAGCGTCTCGCTTTTCGCTTCTGCCAACCGTGCCTTTCGTGCGCCGACGCTTAACGAGTTGTACCGCTCGTTCCGCGTTGGCGACGCGCTGACGCTGGCGAACGAAAACCTCCGTGCCGAGCGACTCACTGGCGGCGAGGCCGGGGCCGGCTTCGCTGCCTTCGAGCGACGGTTGGATGTGCGTACGACATTCTTCTGGTCGGAGATCACGCGCCCTGTCGCCAACGTGACGCTTCTGACGACGCCCGCGCTCATCACGCGGCAGCGACAGAACCTTGGACGGACACGCGCGCGCGGACTCGAACTCGAAGCCGAGGCGCGCCTGACAAGCAACTTCACGCTCTCCGGCGGATATTCGTTGACCGACGCGACTGTGCTGCGGTTCCCCGCCAATGCCTCGCTCGAAGGCTTATTGATTCCGCAGGTGCCGCGCCACTATGTGAGTTTCCAAGCGCGCTACGCCAACCCTTCACTGCTCACCGTCGGGGTGCAGGGCCGCGCGACGAGTTCACAATTCGATGACGATCAGAACCGCTTTCGCCTCGGTCGGTACTTCACGCTCGACGCCCTCGCCTCGCGCCGCGTCACGCGCCGGGTCGATCTGTTCGTCGCCGCCGAAAACCTCTTCAACCAGCGCTACGACATCGGCCGCACGCCCGTCCGCACCCTCGGCCCGCCGCTCCTCGCGCGCGTCGGCTTCAGGCTGCGACTCGGCTCACGGTGAAGCCTCACTTTGTATGTACGGAGAACTAATGTCGCGGGAGACTTAACGGCCTCGTGAGGGTTGGCGTGTGGGGCCTGAAACTGTGATGTCTCAATCTTCAAAAGTGACAAGTGACAGGTAACGGGTGACAAGATGAAGTACATGGATGGCAACTGTGCGGCAATCTTTCGGTGTGGCGCATGAGGAAGCCCTCTAATCCAAGAAAGCATTCCGCCAGTCGCATGATTGTTGCTTTCCCTGTCACCTGTCACGATTTACCTGTCACTGTTGAGTCAGTCGCGGTGCCGCAAGGTTATTGGACGGTCGCGGGCAGTAACGAGCCGCGCCGGTCGGTCGCGACGCCCCATTCATCCTCGATGATGCCGATCATGCCGTGGAAGTGAATCTCGCTGCCGTCCAGCACCAACAGCACGTCGCCGGGGCGCACCTGCGAGTTCTCGATCTTAAAGCGGATCACCGTTGCGTTGCCGTTCTCTTGTTCGACAGTAGCGAACGAGAAGGTGTCGGCGGCAACCACGACGGTCTCCGAGTTGTTCGTATAATTAGTCGGCTCTTTCGCCATCAGGCTTACCTCGTTTGGAGAGGGGCGCAATTTTCGCGCGCTCTCGTTGATCTGCAAAGTTAAAAGTTACCGGGGCGAAACGGCCGGCCATAAAGCTGCTCGTAGACCCAACCGAGGACCCGCGCCTCGGCGGTGCAGAGCGTTTCGAGCCAGCAACAGGTCAGGTAGATATCGCGCTCGTCACGCGCCGGAATCTTCGCGGCCTCGGCGAGGACGCCCGTGCCTTCGCCGTGGGAAAGACTGTACGCAGTAGAAATCGCCTCGTTGGTCTTCGCCGCGTCGTCGAGCGCGCCGAGCAAATCCGTGATCCAACCGTGCAGCGCCGGTTCGCTTGTATGCTCGGTGAGCGCCTGCATGATGCCGACGGCGAGGCGGTCTTCGGCGCGTTCGAAGGCATACGTCTCCGGGTCGAGTTTTAGTGTTTCCTGCTGCTTCCACTGAAAGAGTGCCTCGACCGCCGGGTAGTTGATGGCCGCGACGCGCTGATCGTAGCTCAGGAACCATTGAATCAAATCGGCGAGCGATGCCGGCACGACGCGCCCCACCTCATCGCGACGTAGCGCCGGAGGTCGATGCGTGGCGGCGGCCTGTGTGTTGGTCATCTTGCTCATCATCAGTTGTGGAGTGAATCTCAAAGTCCGAAACCGGGGCAGAAATCATTCGCTAAAGTTCGGCGCGTCAGAGTTCTTGGCGTCAATGTTACCGGAGTCGGGTGATGCGTCGTGAGCGTTTCGGAGATACTTGCCGAAGACTCCGTTCCACGGCGGGATGACGATGGAAACCGGGCCTGTGCCCTGCGCCTGGCACGCGAGGCGAATCAAAGGCCGCGGTTCGTCGGTATGGATGTAGCCGAAGTCCGGCATTTGGCGGCGTTCGCGCTTGCCGACTTCGGTTAGATTGTCCGCGCCGCCGAGCACGCCGACCCAGCACGTCCCGCACGATGCCGAGCGGCACTGCACCGGGATCGGGCCTTCGTTGACGGTGCAGCGCGCGTCGAGTGTGTGCCAGTCGCGGTGATCGGTCGCGGCGCCGGAAGCGATTTCCTGCATCTGCACCATCTTGAAACGGCGGCTCTCGTCATTTTCGTCAAACACAACCGTCCACTTTTTGTCCGTCGTTCTAAGAAAGCCGAACAGCCCCTGGCCGTCGTCCCGCGCACGCTCCTTCAAAACCTGCGCCGCCGATTTGCGCGCGTGCTTGGCGTCGATGTGAATCGTGCCGGGTGCCGCCTTGAAAGCCTCTGCGCCCACTTGTTGCAGCGTCATGAAGGCAACGGCGGTGATGCCGACGACAAGCGATTCTTCAACACCCGTCTGGGCCGCGACGCGGGCGGTCACATCGCGAATCGCGCGGTCGAGCGATTGGGCACCGACGGGCGTGGCACCCGTCCCGGCGAACTCCGCGACCGCCTGCTTGACCGCCGGCCAAGAGCGATGTCCGTAAAGAAATTTGTGCGAAGAGTCGATCTGATCTTTAAGGAAATAATTGCCTTGCAGCAGAAGTGCCTGGGCCAACTTCTCCGGGTCGGGAGATTGTTCGAGGGCGCGCAGCAACGCGAGCGGAAAGAAGGCAAACCAGATCTGCGTGGCGTGACGGTCGACCTCGTGGATTGAGGGCAGAAGGTCAGCGAGCGTTTGCGCCCACGCCTCCGGCCCGTGTTGATGAAGAAAGTTCTCGGAAGAAGTTGCGACCTGAGTGCTCATTAACGTCACCTCGGAAGAATTGCCGTCGTAGTCGAAACGAGCATCTTAGCGAACTCAGGCCCGAAGTCACAAACGCGCGCGGCGCCATCAATAATTAGCGAGCATGTTCGCAGCCCACATTTGCCGCGTCCGCAGGGAAGTTTGCGCTGACCTGATAACTATGGTTTTGTGACATGCGCTGTCGGTCAAACATTTCATTCGTGCGATTCGTGTGATTCGTGGCTTAACTCTTTGTCTTGAAGTCTGTCGCAGATTACGAGGACGGAAAATCATTCGATGATGAACCGAGAACTCTTACATATTAATGAGGAAGTTCAAACGGCGCTGGCCGCCGGTCTGCCGGTGGTCGCGCTTGAATCGACCGTCATTGCGCACGGATTGCCGCGCCCGCTCAACCTAGAGACGGCGCACCGCCTCGAACAGACGGTGCGTGCCGGCGGCGCAGTGCCCGCGACGGTGGCGGTGCTCGCCGGAAAGCTGTGCGTCGGCCTCGACGAAGACCAACTCGCGCGCATCGCCGACCACGAGCGGCAGGTGCATAAACTGAGCCGCCGTGATCTGGCCGTCGCGGTGGCGCGCGAGTGGGACGGCGCGACGACGGTGGCGACGACGATGTGGATCGCGCGGCAGGCGGGCGTCAAAGTGTTCGCGACCGGCGGCATCGGCGGCGTGCATCGTGGCGCGCTGCCAGACGTTTCGGCGGACTTGCCGGAATTGGCGCAGACGCCGCTCGTGGTTGTCTGTTCCGGCGCGAAGATCGTGCTCGATTTGCCGGCGACGCGCGAATGGCTTGAGACGCACGGCGTGACCGTGGTCGGCTACGGGTGCGACGAGATGCCCGCCTTCTACACGCGCCCGAGCGGCCTCGCGGTTGACGCGCGCGCCGACTCAGCGCAAGAGGTTGCGCGAATCGCGCGGGCGCGCGACCGACTCGGCTTAACGGGCGCGGTGCTCATCACCGTCCCGGTGCCCGCCGCGGCGGAAGTGCCGGCGGACGTGATGCACGCGGCGCTCGACGAGGCTCTGCGCGAAGCCGAGCGGTTAAAGGTCAGGGGCAGAGAACTAACGCCGTTCCTGCTATCCCGGATGAGCGAGCAGAGTGGCGGCGCGACCCTCGCGGCCAACGTCGCGCTGCTCGACAACAACGCGCGCGTCGCGGCTCAGATTGCGGTTGAGATAATGACCGTTGAATGTTGAGAATCGATGGGCTTGACCGACCTCGAATAATCGAGCCATCCGATATCGCGAAAATCGTGGGGTCGAAATTTGTCTGAACACACTCCGCGTCGTGTTCGTTCTTCTTCCTAACCTTGCAACATCAATCAAACAAAACCACTCGCGGTCGTCATACATTCGTTCACAGAACTTTGGAGGGGGAGAGATGAAATTAAAAATAATGATCGTCATCGTATTAATCGCGGCGGCCTGGGCTTTCGGGCGGACGGGCGGCAAAGTTACCCCGCACGACGGCCCATTTGAAACAAGAGCAGGCCGCGAAGAGACGCGCCAGAGCTATCAGCTTGCGTCGGGCGCGCGGATCGAAGTCAGCGGCATCAACGGCCCGGTCGAGGTCGAAACCGCCGACACCAACACCGCCGAAGTGCATATCATATGCTCGGCGTCGAACCCTTCCGATTTAGACCATCACAAAATCATCATTGAGCAGACGCTGAACAGCCTGAGCATTCACGGAAAGAACAAGCGCAGTTGGTGGCGTATGCTGTGGGGCGGCGCGAACGTCCGCCAGCAGGTCACGTTGCGCATCCCGCGCCGGAGCGATTTGACGGCGAGCGGTGTCAACGGGTCGGTGACGGTCGGCGAGATCGAGGGTGCGGTGCATGTCAGCAGCGTCAACGGGCGGGTCGAAGTCGCGCCGTCCGTCGGTGCTTCGGAAGTAAACGGGGTGAACGGGCCGGTCTCGCTCGGCGTCGCGCGGCTCAACGAACAGGGGGTGAGCGTGAGTGGCGTCAACGGCGCGGTCGAACTCCGTTTCGGCGAATCGGTCAACGCCGATTTGAGTGTGGATGGACTGAACGGTACTGTCTCTTCCGGCTTGTCGAACATGATCATCGAAGAGCAGCCGAGTCGTTCGAGCCTGCGCGCGCGCATCGGCACCGGCGGCGCGCCGATTGACATCTCTGGCGTCAACGGTCGCATCCGCCTCGAATCAACGACCGAGCGAAGGTGAACGGCCAAGCGAAAAGTAAGTGCGAGCCGGTGTATCCAAAGGCTCGTCTGCCCTGATTTAGACAACTGAAATTTCGTCGGGCGCAGCATGTTTTTGATGACATGCTGCGCCCGTTTTCTTTTCCTGCTCAGTTGTTGAAGCACGCGACGAATGAAATCTCGTCAGACACTGCTCGCCGACCATCAACAGACCCCGACGCGGATCAACGGAGCTTGTGAGCGGGGTGCTGTTCGCGCATAATCCGTTCCCGCGTGATCCTGAAAGAGGATCGAAGGTTTTTCCGAGAACATGGGCGCGGGAATTGTCCGGGGCGTGTGCGGCGTCGAGCAGTTGATGGACATCAAAGCAGGAGCGAACGGGTGGCAAGTTCAGAACCATTGTGGGAGACGGTGAGCCAAGCGGAGCGGCTTGCGGAGTTGACGAGTGACGACGGCGACCTGAAGGAAGCGCCGCTCAGACGCGACGTGCGCTCGCTCGGTCGCCTGCTCGGCGAGGTGCTCAAGGAGCAGGCCGGGGCGAAACTTTTTGAGACGGTCGAGAAGCTGCGGCAGTCAACGATTCGACATCGCGAGCACGCGCGCGGACACGCGGAAAGCGACAACGTGCGCGGCGACGAACGCGACAGGATGAAGCAGGCCGTCGATCTTGTTGGCGCCCTGAGCCTCGTCGAAGCGTATCAATTATCGAAGGCGTTCGCGACCTATTTTGAATTGACCAATTTGGCGGAGACCAACCACCGCAAGCGCCGCCGCCGCGCCGCCCAGTTGTCTGCCGGTCGCGTGGTGCAGGCGGGGACGTTCCACGGCACGCTGCTGCGAATGCGCGACACAGGGATCGACGCGGAGGCGGCGCGCGAGTGGCTGCGGCGGGTCGAAGTGGTGCCGGTCTTCACCGCGCACCCGACCGAGGTCGCACGGCGCACGGTCCTCGTCAAGCGCCGCCGCATCGCCAAACAACTCGAACGCCTCGACTGGCTGCCGCTGTCCGATGAGGAAGCGGCCCGCGCTGCGGAGGCGATCATCACCGAGATCACGTCGCTCTGGCAGACCGACGAAGTGCGCCGCCGCCAGCCGACAGTGAATGACGAGATCAAGATGGGCCTCGACTATTACCCGACCGTGCTGGTCGGCACGCTGCCCGAATTGTACGAAGAGATGGCCGGCGCTTTCCGCCAAACTTACGGCGTCAACTGGCAGGCGCGCGAGCTACCGGTCGTGCTGCGCTTCGGCTCGTGGATCGGTGGCGACCGCGACGGCAACCCGTTCGTCACGACCGACAGCACGCGCCGGGCGCTGGAGATGGCACGGCACATCATCCTCGACTGCTACATCGAGACCGCCGAAGACCTTCACTGGCGGCTCAGTCCATCGACACGCCAGACTGCTGCCTCCGCCGCGCTCGTCTCTGCGCTTGATGCTTACGCCGCGAGCATCCCTTCGGTCGAGCCGGAGACCGAGACGCGCCCGAACGAAGAAGTTTACCGGCGCTTTCTCGCTTACGTCGTCCACCGGCTCGGCGCGGCGCGGCAGGTCGCCCCGCCGCATACGGACGCTTATCCGCACGCCGAAGCTTTCATCGCCGACCTTCGTCTACTGCGCGCGAGTTTGGCGGAGGGGCGCGGCGAACGCCTCGCGCGGCTGATGCTCGACCCTCTGATCCGGCAGGCCGAGACGTTCGGCTTTCACCTGCACACGCTTGATGTGCGTCAGCACGCACGCGTCCACGCCGCGGCCATCGCCGAATTGGCGCAAGGTGCGATGGTCACAGACAACAGCGACGCTCGTGAAAGCACCGCCGATGAAGACAGTAACAGCGGTGACAGCAGTGACAGGGATCAGAGCAGTGTCGGTAGTGCCGATGACGGTCATCACGCGCGAAGGTTGAAACTCCCGGCTCCACCGTCCGCCGAGACGACGGTGCTGCTCGACACGATGCGCGCCGTCGCGGAATTGAAGCGCACTTACCCGCCGCAGGCAATTCGCAGTTACGTCATCAGCGGTGCGGCGACAGTCGCGGACGTGCTGTCGGTGGTGTGGCTCGCGGAGTTGAGCGGCGTCAGAGTTGCCGCGTCGGAAAAGGATGGCGACCCGGGATTGATGCCGGTCCCGCTGTTCGAGTCGATTGAAGATTTGCGCCAATGCCCCGACGTGTGTCGCGCTCTGTGGAGTTCCGCCGACTACACGCCGCTCCTCGATTCGTGGGGGCGGCAGCAGGAGATCATGCTCGGCTACTCCGACTCGAACAAGGACGGCGGCATGTTGACCAGCACGTGGGAGATTTACAAAGCTCACCGCGCGCTCCACCGTGTCGCCGACGAGTGTGACGTGCGCCTTCAACTCTTCCATGGGCGCGGCGGCACGGTCGGGCGCGGCGGCGGCCCGACGCATCACGCCATCGTCGCGCAGCCCGTCGACGCGTTCCGCGGTGCGTTGAAAATCACCGAGCAGGGTGAAGTCCTCAACTGGAAGTATTCCGACCAGGTGCTCGCCGAACGCAACCTCGAATTGATGATCGCCGCTTCGCTCGAAGCGTTGACCCGGCCCGACGGCGTCAACGAAGGCGAACAACAGCAGTGGGAACAGGTGATTGAGGAAATGTCCGGCGAGGCTTTCACCCTCTATCGCGAGCACGTCGTCGAGAATCCTGACATCGTGCCCTACTTCGAAGAGGCGACGCCGGTGCTTGAATTTGAACTCGCGAGGATTGGGTCGCGCCCGTCACGTCGCAGCGCGCGTCGCGGCTTGCAGGATTTGCGCGCGATTCCGTGGGTCTTCGGCTGGATGCAGAGCCGCCACGTGCTGCCCGGCTGGTTCGGCGTCGGTTATGCCGTCGAGCGGTTCATCGGCGCGGACAACAATCGCGAAGCACTGCTGCAACGAATGGTGAAAAACTTTCCGCTCTTCTTAAACCTGATCGGCGATGTCGAGATCGGGCTGGCGAAGGCCGACCTCTCAATCGCGCGCCGGTACGCCGAACTGGTCGGCGACGCGGGCTTACGCGAGCGTGTGTTCGCGATGATCGTTGAAGAGTTCGAGCGCACGCGCCGCGCCGTCCTGCGCATCAGCGGGCAGACGCACCTGCTTGAGAAAAATCCGGTGCTCGCGCGCTCGATTCAACTGCGCAACCCGTACGTCGATCCGATGAGCTTGATTCAGGTCGATCTGCTGCGCCGCAAGCGCGCCGGCGAAGACAGCGATGACCTCAACTACGCGCTCGCCGCGACGATCAACGGCATCTCGGCGGGGTTACGCAACACCGGCTGAACGAGCAGAGACCAGGGCGGCCCCTCGGATGATATACTCAATCACCGCCCCTCACCCGGCGGTAAGCTCTACGTGACTTGGAAAATCGCCTCGATTAAGTCTTTCTTTATTGATTGAGTCACCCACCCACCCGATGGTTGGCTTCACGCTCTTGATAGAGTAACCGAGAAATTCATCATACGAACAAGGGAGTAGTTGATGCTTGAACAAGCAATTCTGATTGTGCTCGGGACGTGTTTGATGTTGGTGGCGGCGAAGGCTCGCAAGCACTTAACACCGGATTCGTCGACACAGGAAATAATGGGCGGCGAAGAACTTCTCGCGTCGCGTGACGAATAATGAAATTATCGGGGATGAGTGGTCGGCAATCGCGCCACTGTCGAGTTCCGAGATGAGGATGACCGCTCACCTCCCCTACACATCGTTTAATTAAGGAGCCATCATGTTAAATAGGAAGCGACCTTTCACACTACTGCCCGCGAGGACAATGTTACTGCTGCTCGTCGGGTTGACGCTCGTTTCCTCTGGGTCGGTGGTGGCGCAGAAGCGTGGCAACAGCAGCACGCCGACGGAAGCCCCCCGCACACCACCCACCGTCGTGCTCGACGCCGACACGGCCTACGTGACTGTGTGCGCACGGGCTTCCGCGCAAACTCCCCCGACGGTGCGGCTCAAGGCCACGACCGAAAACTTCAGCACCGGCACACTGCGTTACACATACACGACGACCGGCGGACGCATCGTGGGCGACGGTGCGAACCCGACGTGGGACCTTTCGGGCATGGCCCCCGGCACTTACACCACCTCGGTCGAAGTGGACAACGGCCTGGGCCGCGAGTGCGTCGCCTTCGCTTCGGTCAAGGCCATCGTTAACGAGTGTCCGCCGCCGCGACCGCTCTGTCCAAACGTCGTGATCTACTGCCCGGACACCGTCGCGCTCGGTCAGCCAGTCACCTTCACCGCTAACTTGAGCGGCGGCACACCGGGCAGCATCACACCGGTTTATAACTGGAAGGTTTCAGCGGGCCGCATCATCAGCGGCCAGGGCACATCCTCGATTCAAGTTGACACCGCCGGTCTCGGCGGCCAGGCATTGCGTGCCACCGTCGAAGTCGGCGGGTACGACCTTAATTGTACGGCGGTCTGCACGACACAAGTCCCGGACTTAATCAATCCGGTCCGGTTCGATGAATACCCGGATGTTCGCTTCAACGACGAGAAAGCGCGCCTCGACAACTTCGCCGTCCGGTTGCAGACCGAGCCGTCCGCGCGCGGTTACATCGTCGCTTACGGCAGTCGACGCGGGCGAGTCGACGAAGGGCGCGTGCGCGCAGGCCGGACGCGCGATTACCTCGTCAATGAACGCGGCATCAACTCAAGCCGCATCATCGTCCTCGACGGCGGCTATCAGGAACAGTTGAGCGTCGAGTTATGGCTCGTGCCGCCGGGCGCGACCGCACCGAAGCCCCGCCCCGGCGTGACACACGAACCCGCCGCCACGACGCCGCCGCGACGCCCACGCCGACAACGTTAAAGCGACGTGCAGTTCCTGTTTGTGCCGTGGGACGTTCAAGATCAAATGACGAATAACCGTTGTGGTAATTGACCACGCGACAGAAGGGAGAGGAATCTCTCACGGCTTCAGTTTGAGCTTTTCAAACAAAAGAAGGGCGCGTCCTCAATCGTTCAAGGACGCGCCCTCCTTCCATTTGCCGGAAACTAAAATGTCGCCGCCATTTGGCAATGCTGCGCGGTGCGAGTACAGAACCGGGATGCAACGAATAGCGATAGTTCGGATTTTTCACATCACGCATCTTCAAGGTCGAGACACAGCATGTTTAATTTCATTCGAGTATGGCTCTTGGCGAAAGTTTTCTCTCGTAAAGAGCGTGTTGTCGTGCTGCAAAAAGCTTTGTTGGTTAGCTGCATAGTCTTGAGTTTGACGTGCTTCTTCTCAAAGATGCTTGTAGATTCCTATTACTTAGAAAACAGACCGAGGCAGGTAAGACCAGCGGAAGGTAGAGTCCACCCCAAGTTTATAAAGGTAAGTTATGGAGCTACCGTGTACCTCACCAAAAGGGAAAACTTATTGTCTGACCTGTTGATTCCTTCGTTCGTCGCAATCTTTGTGATCGGCTACATTTTGAATGCTCGCTGGAAGCACTTTGAACCTTATAAAGAATCAAGGTAAAGCAGTTCAAGTGTCGCAAAGAGAAAAGACAAATTGTAAACAGAATAGTTTTGGGCAGAAGATGGCGCTCGGCGTTAGGCATACAACACGGGCGGGCGAATTACCTAACGGATGGGTCTTCGTCGATCATCTCCGGCCACAACTCGCCCTGACTTTTCGTTTGGTCTTCGAGCTTCGTCTCTAAAGTTTCCAACTCCTGCCACAGCCGCTTATTCTCCCGCTCCAACTCCGCGATACGCCGCTGCTGCTGACGATTGCGGGTCTCCATAAACATCAGATAGAAGTACTGGACACCTGCGACGCAAGCCAGGACGACGGCGAAAATTAAAGCTGCGTAAACCATTTCTGCTGCCCACGCTCAAGACGACATCACCATCACATACCGCGGCGATTCATCTGACCATCGTCTGATTAACTCATCAACCAACCCACCAACTTCTTAAAAGGTCATCAGCATAGCGATGATGTTTGTTAAATGTATGCCCGAATCCATCCAGAAAACAAAACGGCCACCCCATCGGCAGCCGTCTCTGTAAATTGATGATGCACCCGGCAAGACTCGAACTTGCGACCTTCTGATTCGTAGTCAGACACTCTATCCAACTGAGCTACGGGTGCGTGCTGTATGTGTGAAGCGAGGAACGAATATAAATGTGGCCGCGGCGTAGTGTCAAGCAGTTGTAAAAGCGTGCGGCGGGCGACTCTTGAAGCGACTCGCGGCACGGCAGCGGCGGCCTTCAACGCGCGTTAGCGTAGTAGCCGGGGCGCGTCCGTGCAATCAGTTCCGCCCGTTTCACTTCGACGTTGATCGCGCGCCAACTCCCGTCGCGCTGGCGCGCTCCCGGCGGCTGATAGGCGATGCTATAGAGCGTGCGCATCTCGGCTGCAACCTCGGCGTAGAGTCTGCCTAAATCTTCGAGCCGCCGGATGTCGTGCAGCCGCCCGCCGGTGCGACCGGCGAGTGTTTCGAGGCGGACCCGCGCCGCGGCGTAAATGGCCGCCTGTTGCGGCGTAATCGACATCAAGCGCTTCGGATCGCTACCGGGCAGCACCAGTGGGTAGACCGTCACACCCTGGCGGTCGGCGGAGTCGAGCACGGCGCGCAGTGACGGACTGGCGTCAGGTTTAATCGCGGCGATAGCGTCGGCGTCGGTCGTCGCGTTGGCCGACGTGGCTCCGTCCTGCTTGCGCATCTCGGTGTCGATGCCGTCAGTCAGGACGACGATTGCCTTACGTCGCTTGCCCTCTTTGGCGAGTTGCGCGAGTGAGTACTGCAAGCCTTTGTAAACATCCGAAGTGCCGCGGCCTTCGGCCAGCACCGAAATGGCGTACGCGATTTTGCGTCGGTCGGTGGTGAAATCTTGAAGTCCTTTGACCTTGCTGTTGAAAGAGACCACCGCCACGCGGTCGTCCGGAGCGAGGGCGTCGATGAAACGCAACGCCGACTGCTTGAGAGTCGTGCGGAAACTCAACGTCGAGCCGGACATATCGAGCAGCAGTACCAGACTAAAGGGCGTCTCCGTCGGTTCGAAGTTAACGATGCTCTGCGGCACGCCGTCCTCGTAGACCACGAAATCGTTGCGCGACAGATTAAGGATAGCGCGCCCCTGCTGGTCGGCAACGCCGACATTCAGCTTGACGAGGTTTGACTCAATGACTTCAACCGGCTCGTCCGGTTCTTGTGCCTGCACCGGCGCGCAGTAGTACAAGCACGCGAGAAGCAGTAGAGCGATGACCGGGAAATATCTTTTTTTAAGAAGGCGATTGATGAATGTGTGCAGAGTTCTCATGGTATGCCGTCAGATAACTTTCGGGCCTCAGTATGCAGGTGGGCGCGAGCGGTTAGCAAGCACGCCCGGCATGCGTTAATTAAAACCTGCGACGCTCGCTGCCATACGGTCCGGTGGAATTCCGACAACCATCGCCGGCCTGTACGGAGGGGTCGCCTGCGGATGAAAATTCCTTTGACCGGATTCGTTGACCGGACTCTTTGATCGGGCCGATTGGGTGCGCTGCACCGAGGAGGGGTTGCTCGACACTCCAACAAGGCATGAGGCGGGAGGACACGGAATTGGACGCGCGACCGGCGGATCGTCTGATTCGGTTGACGTCCCGCCCCGCGCGAGTGACTTCGGTCTGATATCCGAGGCGAGGCGTGAGATGTTCGTGGATTCAATTTGAAAGCACGACACGCACCGCGGCAAGCACGCCGGCATGAGGGCGCTCTGTTGCCAGTGCATTCAGTGACCGCCCGCCAGTGGTGGAAAAACGGCTACCGTTCACCGGCGGCTTTGGCGACCCGCGAGCGTGTGCGGCGCGTGGCTGGTGCTGCGGGCGCTTTGTCCACGACACCATCCGGCGGTGAAGCGGCGAGCGATAGTGCGGGCGCTTTCGCCACCGCACGGTTGCGACGCGCCTGTGCGCGTGCAGCTTCGTCCGCGACGGTGCGCTTCACCTTCTCGATGCGCTTGCGCGGCACGAGTTGGAAACGCAGTTCCATCTCCTGCGCGACTTTGTAAATGTGCTTGGCTTTCGCGCCGCGCTCGGCCCGCCGCAGCACCTCCTCGGTCGCTATCAGTTCGGCACGGTCTTCTTTGTCAACCCAGATGTACACAGCTTCAACCATCTCTCTTTTAACCTCCAAACGAATCAACTCGCGCATGTCCGTCGGTGTCGCGACCGCCGGCACGACCGGCAGCACACGCCGCGGCGCGGGCGAAACGGAATCTTCAAGCGAAGTACGGCGCGCGGTAAAGTAGTCCGCCACGCTTGCGTCCACGCCTTCGCGATGTTCGTCGTAAAAAAGCGCAAAATCCCGGCAGCGGGTTCGGTAAATGCAGTTGACCGAACACACCAGCACGTCTTTGAAATGCGCGTAACGGTTGCAATAAAGTTTCAGGCTCATTGGTGAATCAGCAGGAGCGGGAGCGTGTCCGAACCGCCAGGGGAGCGACCTGCCGGGGCACGTCAGCGTTATTTCGGGAGCCACCGCCAAGATAACATGCGCCGTGTCGTACGTGCAACACGCGCGCTTACGTGAAACACGGTAACTATTCTCCTACCGATGTTACCAAGGCGTATGATGGCACGTCGACGACGCGCTGCTGTTGCTGATCTGCGGTGGATGACCCAATCGCCGGCTCGTCTGATGGCTTCGAGCGAGCGGCTTCCTTCGCTGCTGCACGCGGGCCTTCGTGATCCTCTCACATAAGGAACTTGGGTAATGATGTATCGACCGAATTTTTGCGCCGAGTGCGGCTCACGCATTGAGAGAGCGCGCTGGCATCCGTGGACGAGTCGGCGCTTCTGTGCCGCTTGCGGCCGTCGGTTTGGCAGAGCACGTTTCACTTCGCTGCTGTTGGCGTGCGTAGCTCTTTCGACTGTGGGTTACATCGCGGGCCGCGCGGGTCGGGTCGATACCCCGCCGCTGGTTATTGAACGACGCGCCGGCGGCGGTTCTGGGTTGTTGCCGCGGGAAGTGTCTCAATCGCTGGACGGTGCGCCGCACGGGACGAAAACGTTTGACGCGGGTGACAGGGGGGACTCTAAACCGGCGGTCACGGAGAACGATTTTCCTACCGACCCGCGCGAGACGGTTTCAATGTGTGGGGCGCGCACGCAGAAAGGTGCGCCATGCTCGCGCCGTGTGCGCGGCGCTGGGAGGTGCTGGCAACATAGAGGCAAGTCGGCGATGCTGCCCCCGGAGAAGTTGGTTGTGCGTGGGTAAACGGAGAGTCGTTACGCTTCGTCGTACAACGTGTCGGCGAAACCTTTGGTGTGCCCGTTGAAGTTTGGTTCGCCAGCCCTGTGAACTGCTATCGTTACTGACTAAGCATCGCTGATTAAGCGTCGTCGCGCGCACCTTTGTCACTTCACCCGGATACTCTCGATGAATACTTTGAAGTGATGTAAGCTTTCAGTAAGTGCCTCAGTCGTTGCGGTCTGAGGCAGAGGGTGGCGCCACCCATCTGGCAATCCCTATTCGCTAATAATACTTTCATGACCAGCTTGATAATTCCCCACACATCCTGCTCGATCTGATTACCTTGTTACAAAAGCAACCTTAGTTCGTGATCGCAAAAAAGAATCAATTAAGCTTATTTAACAAAAGGTGAGGGCGCGTCCTGCTGCCACGCGCTGGGTTCTGCATGAGCTGCTGCATAAACTGAGAGCGGGCGGGGCTTGTACCCGATAGACCCGCTAATTACCGGACGCCGCGTTGGTGTTAGGCGGCGGCGCAAGCAGTACAAACTGCGAACGGCGTCGCTGGCGCTCCTGCCCCGTCAGGTGCCGCAAGGTCGAGTGGAATTCAAGTACAATCTGCGTCAAAGATTGATCCTTAACTTGATTATAATTTTCCTGGCGCGTTAGAACGGCCGCCGCTACGTCGCAACTAAGTTCGTTGGCAATAGACATTTGACGAAGGAACTCCTTCGGAAAGACCGTTGTACCTGATGGACTGATGTGCCTTGAAAACGTCAATCCTAATCGCGCGAAGTTAACGGCATGTTACATAAAGCAAAATGCCGGTCGCCCGAAGTTCACCCCGTGCTGGGCCGGTCGGAGCCTCACGTTTGAGTCTCTGGTCAAATCTGCGTCCGGATATCGTGTCGAGTGGGGACAGTAACAGACGGCGGCGTGACAAGGCAAGGGTGGCGATTGGCGGCGCGCCGGGGGCGAAGTTTTCAACATCCTCCGTTGCGGAAAGGTTCTCACTCTTGTTGCTTGACACTACTGACATGCTCGTCAAGCCATGACCGCAACCTCTGCTGCACAGGCGCGGTGAGTCCTAAGACCAGTCGCACAAAGCTGAAGGTCTCGAATAGCTCGAAGTAGCCACCAGCGTACACGATGACGTGCGTGCGACGACTCTTGAGTTGTTCCATCTCGATGGCCGCCCGCGTCTGGCCCGCAAAGCGGCTGCCAGCCTGCGTATTGGCAAACAACTGGTAGAGGCTGGAGCTTAAGACCACGCTCAAGATGTAGAACACGATCTCGCTGTAGCGTGTCGTCGAGAGTTTCTGCAACTGCCACCCACCGCTCTTGAGCTGTTGATAGTCCTGCTCAATCTCCGGGCGCTCCTCATAGTGACGCACGCTCCACTCGGCGCTGAGCGTTGTATCGCTCGTCACCAGCACGATGTAGTCAGTCACACCTCGGCGTTTGTTATAGAAGCGGATCACACACGCATTGAGCGCCACGCCGCATTCCGCCCACACATCCTCGACGCCCCGCACGAACGCCACCTGGTGCGCCGGGCGCGACGGATGCGACTGCCACGCCGCGTCCATCTCGGCTATCGCGACGGCTTCGCGATAGGCGTGCATGTTCGACTTCACCGGAACGATCACGTCCACGCCACGCTGCGCCTTGAGATGAGTCAGCGTCGCGCCATCCAAAAAGCCACGATCTTCGAGCACCAAGTCGCCGTGCCGCAACGCTTGGCTCGTGGACAACAACTCCCGGCACAACTCCAAGTCGTGCGTCTGGATGCTGCCGATCTCGATCTGCGTCAACAACCCGGCGGTATCGAGTAAAGTCCGCAAAGTCGCCAGTTTATAGCCGCGCGAGTAGCTGCCATCCTCATTCTTGACGAC